>JBAZBZ010000039.1 GCA_041671145.1 Bacteroidales bacterium
TGAAGCAAAATCAAAAGACATAATAACGATTGACTTCATCGGGAAGTTTATTTTGTTAAGCAACAATGAGGATAATTTTATTCAAATGGACAAAGAAGACAAGAGATTTTTTGTTGTCAAAGTTCCAATACTCAAAGAAAAGGACCCGCATTTTTTAAAAAATAAGTTAGCACCCGAAATTCCTGCCTTTTTAAATTTTATTGCAAACAGAGAAATAACATATCCGGACAAATCAAGATTATGGTTTGCATCGGAGGTATTTGAAACAGAGGCATTGAGAAAAGTAGTAGTAAGCTCACGTTCAAAAATAGAAAAAGAATTAATAAACTGGTTTGATGAAATGTTTTGTTATGAAGCAATAGAAAACGAAATAAAATGTATTCCGAAACTTCTTTATAATGAAATTAAAGAAAGAATAAGGGGCTTCAACTTTGCACCTGTGGACATTGAAAAAATTATGAAAGAAAACTGGAAATTAATACCGGAGCAAAATCAAAGATTTAATTTTCCAAGAATTGTTGAACGCTACAATGAAGGACAAAAAGTCATGGTAACTGATATTGATTTTTTTAATACAGTTGGAAGATGTTTTACAATAAAAAAAGAATTGATTGAAAGTTTACAAAATTTCTAATATGATTAAAATAAATTTACAAAAGTTACAAACTAACTAAAAGCCATGACTATCTAAGTAACTTTATTGTAACTTAACTGTAACTTTAATGTAAATTTACAATAGTTACAAGTAATTTACAATGATTTTATCAGTAATAGCAAGTTTTCCCAAAGATTGTAAAATTGTAACAGTAAAATGTTAAAATAAAAAAATAAATTCTAATTAAAATGGACTCAAAGGATAAATTAATACTCGATATGTTAAAGAATGGGAAAAGTTATACCGATATTCAGGCAGAACTTAAAGTATCCCCATCGAGAATAGCAATAGTAAAAAAACAATACTTAAATGCTGCGAGTAGCAACAATAATGAACTACTCCAAAATAATTCAACAAATAACGTTCAACCTTCGGAAGTAAAAAAAGTTATTGAAACAAAAGAAAAACCGAAAGAGAAAGTTGCAATAAAAACCGAAATAGCGAATAAAGAAAACATCACGGATTTTTTAACAAAGCATGAAGACGAATTTAAAAGTTTTGTTAAAGATATTATCACTACTTCTCTTGATAATTGCACTACTCATGCTGCTACTACCAGTAGTGCTAATTCAGAAACCCTCCTAAAAGAGCATATTAAAGTTGAAGAAAAAGAAGAAATATCTCCCTCAAATGAAATTTCTTTTGAAACTACCACTCAAAATAGTAGCACTACTACCGATAATTATAAAATTTCTGATAATACAAAAGAAATAAGTAGTGAGGTTTTAAAATTAATTGGTAAAAAGTGTCATCAATGCGATAAAACATTTGCTTTAGGAATGACGATTGTTAGCTTGGAAGAAAATAATAAGATATTTTACTTTTGCTGTAAGAGTTGTTACAGAAAATATAACAAAGAAAAAAAAGAAATGGAAGAAATTGAATGCCGAAGAAGAATGAGAAGAAGAAGGATGCAAAATAATCAAGGAAATTCAGGATTCTAAGTAAGTTAAATTTAATGACTAAAATCATAAACTACTTCTTTTCTTTAAATCCCTGAAGTTATCTCTTTTACGCTCTATATTACTAAGCATTTTAATTTTCTTATTTTATTCTGCCTTTTTATTAATTATATTTATTTTTGTTTTTATTTGAAAACATAAAAAATAGTATTTTTTTTAGTAGTTTTACACAAATTGAAATAACAAAAATGAATCATACCCAACATAATCAAATAGTAAATTTTATTTGGAGCATTGCCGATGATGTGCTTCGTGATGTTTATACTCGTGGCAAGTATCGTGATATAATCCTTCCATTTACTGTATTAAGGCGTTTAGATGCGTTGCTTGAGCCAACGAAAGATAAAATTCTTGAAATGCACGAGAATCTAAATAAAATGAAAATCGACAACCAAGCACCTCAATTAAAAAAGATTGCAGGTTATGTCTTTTATAATACTTCCCCTTTTACATTTAAAAAATTGCTCAACGAGCCAAGCAATATCCGCCAAAACATTGAAAACTATCTCGATGGTTTCAGCTCCAATGTTCAGGACATTATCAGTAAATTCAAACTCCGCAATCAGTTGGATACAATGGAAGAAGGAAACATTGCTTTTCCATTAATTGAAAAGTTTTGTTCTTCACAAATCAACCTGAGTCCTATTCCTGTAAAAGACAAGGAAAACAAAATCATTCACGAAGGGTTAAGTAATTTAGGCATGGGTTATGTGTTTGAAGAATTAATCAGAAAGTTTAATGAAGAAAACAACGAAGAAGCCGGAGAACACTTTACCCCAAGAGAAATCATTAAACTAATGACACACCTTATTTTTGAGCCAGTTAAAAATAAAATAAAAGACGGAACTTATCTTATATATGACCCTGCTTGTGGTAGCGGTGGTATGCTCACCGAAGCGGAAAACTTTGCAAAAGAAATAAATCCCAAAGCAACGTTTCATTTATACGGACAAGAAGTAAACCCTGAAACATTTGCCATTTGCAAAGCAGATATGCTCATTAAAGACGAAGACCCTGATAAAATTGCTTTCGGCTCAACACTTTCAAATGATGGTTTTCCTAATCTTCAATTTGATTTCATGCTCACTAATCCTCCTTATGGCAAGTCATGGAAGATTGACCAGGAATCAATACTTGATAAAAAAGGCAAAGAAATTTTAGACCATCGTTTCAAGGTTGGCACTCCACGTGTAAATGATGGGCAGTTGCTTTTTATTCTGAACATGGTTAGCAAAATGAAAAGAGATTCTGAGATGGGTAGCCGTATAGCATCCGTTCACAATGGTTCAGCTTTGTTTACAGGCGATGCCGGACAGGGCGAAAGTGAAATCCGCAAATATCTTTTTGAAAAAGATTACCTCGAAGCTATTCTCGCTTTACCAAATGATTTATTTTACAACACAGGTATTCCTACATATATCTTTGTTTTAAACAATCGTAAAGAAAAAAAACGAATAGGAAAAATTCAATTGATAAATGTTACTTCCGAAAAATTCTTTTTCAAAATGCGAAAACCACTTGGCAAAAAACGTGTTGAATTTGCCACAGAGCATGTAAATGAAATTACTCGGATTTTCCTTGATTTTAAAGAAAACGAATACAGTAAAATTTTTGATAATGCCGAATTTGGTTACAATCATATCACTGTTCACCGACCTGCTCGAGATAAAAAAGGCGAAATCATTTATGTAAAAAAAGGCATTCCTAAATCCGATACAAATCTTAAAGATGTTGAAACCATTCCTTTAAACGACGATATACAAGCGTTTTTCAAAAAAGAAGTTTTACCTTATGCTCCTGATGCTTGGTGGAACAAGGACGAAACAAAAATCGGTTACGAAATTAATTTTGCGAAATATTTTTATATACATCAACCTCCTCGACCGCTTTCCGAAATTGCTAAAGATATATTGGCTATTGAGCAGGAAACAGAAGGTTTATTAAAAGAAATTATTGAATAACTATGGAAATTCAAAAGCATACAGATTCGATTTTAAAAGGTGTTCAGAACATTATTGAAAATGCCCAGAAAAAAGTTGCTGTTTTTCTAAATGCCGAAACAACCTTACTCTATTGGCAAATCGGCAATTATATTAACCAACAGCTTATTCATGAAAACAGAGCCGATTACGGAGCTAAAATTATTGCGACGCTGTCGCAACAATTGACAACTCAATACGGAAAAGGTTATACATATACTGCTCTTACAAGAATGTGTAAAGTTTCTAAAATCTTCAATTCCGAAATTATTGCGACACTGTCGCAACAATTAAGTTGGAGCCATTTAATTGAACTTGCAGCAATCGAGAACGAAACCAAAAGAGATTTTTTCACGCAGTTATGCGTTTATGAAAGGTGGGGCATCAGGGAATTAAGAGAAAAAGCAGATACTATGCTTTTTGAAAGAACGGCAATAGCAACTAAACCCGAAGAAACAATAAAACAAGCATTACAGAATTTAAAACAAGGAAAAGCATTAGCTCCGGAATTGGTTTTCAAAAACTCTTATGTATTAGATTTCCTAAATCTTCCTTCCGATTATTCCGAAGAAGAACTCGAAACTGCCTTAATAAATAATTTACAGCAATTTATTTTAGAACTTGGCAATGGCTTTGCTTTCATAGAAAGGCAAAAACGAATACCCATAGATGCTGATGATTATCATTTGGATTTACTTTTCTACCATCGTAAGCTAAAACGTTTGGTTGCAATAGATTTAAAACTTGGTAAATTTAAACCAAAATATAAATCGCAAATGGAGCTTTATTTGCGTTGGTTAGAAAAATACGATATGCAGGCAGGCGAAGAAAAACCTATCGGTTTATTGCTTTGTAGCGAAGGCAACACAGAACATATTGAACTTTTAATGCTCGATGAAAAAGAAATTAGGGTAGCACAATATTTAACCGAGTTGCCGAGCAAAGAATGGTTTGCCGACAAACTTCACAGAGCTTTGGAAATTGCTAAAATGAATACTACTGACAAATAATGATTGAAACTGAAATAAAATATAAAACACATAATATATCGTGGCTGTCTGAAGTACCGGAGCATTGGAAAGTTATACGCATAAAAAATATTTTTAAAGAAATTGACAACCGTTCCATTAATGGTGATGAAGAATTGCTTTCCGTTTCTCAATATACAGGCGTAACACCCAAAAGAGACAGTTTAGAAAACGAAGACGATTTTATTTCTAATGCCGAAACACTTGAAAATTATAAGAAAGTTGCCGTTGGCGATTTGGTAATAAACATTATGCTTGCTTGGAACGGAAGTTTAGGCGTTTCTACTTACGATGGAATAACAAGCCCTGCATATTGCGTTTACAGATGTTTGCCACCAAATAATCCTGAATACTTTGGCTGCTTATTTTCAACTTCTCTATTCAAAGCAGAGTTTAGAAGAAACTCCACAGGCATTATCGACAGTCGTTTGCGTTTATATTCCGATAAATTTTTTAGCATTTTTTCTTTTGTTCCGCCAGCGGAAGAACAAAACAAAATTGTTGAACATATAAAAAAACAATCCGAAAAAATTAACCGTTTTATTGAAGCAAAAAAATGTTTTATTAAATTACTGAAAGAACAAAGGCAAAGTATTATTGATTATTCTATAACCGAAGGAAAAGGAGAATGGATATCAAAGAAATTAAAGTTTATTGCAGATTTAAGGTTTAGCAATGTTGACAAACATTCAATTGAAGATGAAATCCCTGTTCGTTTGTGCAACTATGTTGATGTTTACAAAAATGATTACATTATAAACAACATGGAATTAATGTTAGCAACAGCAACTGAAAGAGAAATAGAAAGATTTAAAATTTTCAAAGGAGATGTTATTATCACAAAAGACAGTGAGGAGGCAAGAGATATTGCTGTTCCTGTATTTGTATCAGAAGATTTAGAAAATGTTATTTGTGGTTACCATTTAGGTTTGATAAGGGTAGATGAAACACAAATATTAAACGAATTTTTGTTTAGAGTATTTCAATCAAAGAAAATTAGAACTTATTTTGAAGTCAGAGCAAATGGAGTTACAAGAGTTGGATTAAGTATGGATGATATTTCAGGTGTAAAAATTGCTTTTCCAAAATCATTAAAAGAACAACAAAAAATAATTTTATACATTAAAACCGAAACAGCCAGCATAGATACTGCCATTTCAAAAGCCGAGCGAGAAATAGAATTGATAAAGGAATATAAAGAGGCAATGATAGCGGAGGCGGTGATGGGGGAAATATAAAAACATAAAATGGAAAATTATAATTTAAGTCAAACGATTGATAATTTAAGAGGTCCGACAAAAGAGCAAATAATTGTTCAAAATCAGTGGGCTGCTGTAGCTCTTGACAAATATCATAATGAATCGACTACAACAATAGAATTTTCAATTGACAAAGAAATCCTAAAAGCAAAATTTAATTGGGATTCTAATTTTTCAAAAGCAGCAATGAAAGAAAATAAAGACATTGCAAATCATGGAGCAGTTGCTATGGCTATGTTTGTTATGTCTGTTTTATTAGATTATGGTTATGCAGAACAAACAGAAATAGGCGACGGCGTAGATTATCGTTTTATGAAAAAAGAACCAAATGACACAGACCTTAATTTCTTGGATAATCCACATTATGTTGAAGTTTCGGGCATTTTAGAAGAATCCAAAACTAACACTTTAAAAGGTAGAATAAAAGATAAACATAAACAGATTGACAACGGAGCTAAAAGAAATGAGCCTTCATCTGTAATAGTAACTCTATTTAGTCAACTCAAAACAACAAAGGAGAAACACAAATGAAACCAAAAATATTACATCAAGAAGCAATGAATTTCTCCTTTAAAGCAAAAGAATCTTTTGAAAACGGAGATGAAAATGGTGCATTTGATTATTATACTAAAGCTGCCAATCTTGAAAGCAAAGTAGCCGAGTTTTATTTTGACAAACCAGAATTAGAACCAACAAGGAGTTTGATTATTAGGAGTGCTGCATATCTAAATTTAAAAGCGGGACTAATTGAAAATTCTCAACGTTTTATTTATTTTGGTCTTTTAAATTTAAAAGATGAAGTAATAAAAAATCAATTAAATGAAGCTTTAGAACTTGCAATTACATTAAAGAATTTTGATGTAAAATCAGCAAGTAATAATTATGAGTACCTGAAAGTGTTAAGACAAAAAAGCGTTCATTATGTTTTAGAACCTGTTTTACCTAATTTTGGTACAGCCGTTGCTTTAGAAATGATTAAAGATTTTTCCGAAAATTATATTAAATCTTTAAAAGCATTCTCGAAATTTACATTTAAAAAAGTTGCAGTAAATATTAAAAACATTTCTAATGACATTGAGGCTGCTTCTGAACAATTTGAAAAACTAATTAATCCTTTAGTTACTAATTCTGCTTATGGTAGTTTTAAATTTTCAATTGCAAACGATTTTTTAGCTAGAGATGGCGAAGAAAAAGAAATTGCTAATTTAAAATCTAATGTAATTAGTAAATATCATGATGAGATATTTAAGTTACAATTGACAGATGAAAATATTTCTTTATTAAAAAACACTTATGCAGATGATGAAATAAACCAAATATTCAAACCATTATTAAAAATAAAATCAAAAAATGTGCCTTACAAAGTTGGCTATTACGACAGGGAAACGCTTAATAAAACTTATCTTAATAGAATATTAAACACGGAAAAAAGAAAGTTGCTTCCGATAAATAAAATAACTCCTGAAGACATTGGTTTCTTAGAAAGTTCAATTGTTCATACAAGAAGTTCCGATGATGGAAAAAAATCAAGAAATGTTATTTTAAGAGAACAATTAAAATCTTATGAATTTGATTTAACAACAAATCAATTAGAATTTCGTGATAAAGGAGCTATAATTTTAAATCAGGAAATTTTAATTAATGTAAATTTTGATTCAACATCAGGATTTACATTTGAATTTGATGATTTAGCAATTGTCTTTACCCATACTAATTACCATCAAGGTTTAACTGAATTTTATAATGAGTTTTATAATAAAATAAAACATTTAGCAAATAAAACAGAGAAAAATGAAAACGAGTTAAATGATTGGGTGATTGTAAAAAGATTAATTAATAATCCCGAATCAATTAATTAAATTAAAATTAATAAAGAATAAATCTAAGCGATTATAAAGAAAATAATAGCAAAAAAATAATATGAACATTACACTTACTGATATATTGCCAAATGCAAACACAGGTCTCAGCCAAATCGGTTTCTTTTTCGGTGCTGGTTCATCTTATACCGCAGGTTATCCCTTAACTTCTCAACTTACAATAGACGTACTAAAGAAACTTTTGCCGGAACAAATAAAATTAATTGAAAAAATTTTAGAAACAGAAAGCATAACTCTTAACATAGTTGAAGGCAGTCCTGATATTGAGATTTTATCAGACAAAATAAATAAAGCAAAGGCAAGTGGTGGTTATGTCGGTGTTGATTCTCTAATTGAATCTATCAGAAAACATATTGTTGATATAATAAATGAAGTAAAAAAACCCAATCTGGAATATCATATTAAATTCTTTAAAGGGTTAAAAAAATTAATGTCGCATCGTAATGAATCCGTTTGGATTTTTACCACAAACTACGATTTGGTTTTTGAATTGGCTGCTTCTATTGCGAAAATACCAATCTATAACGGTTTTGAGGGAATTGCTCAAAGATTTTTTGATATTGAAAGAATTGAGCTTACTTATGGTAAAATCAATTCTAATAGAAGATTTGAACCGTTTAATGAACCTTGTATTAAGTTAGTTAAGCTGCATGGTTCAACATCATGGATTAAAACTGAAGAAAATATAATTGAAAATTTTTCTTCGGAAAACAAAGAAAACAAGTGCATGATTTTACCTCAAAGAACAAAGGTAACCGAAACTTTAGAAGCGCCTTATGATAAACTTTTTAGATATGCGGCTTCTGTTATAGGCAGGCAATGTAAATATATTGTTTCTTGTGGTTATAGCTACAGAGACGAGCATATTAATGATATTTTATTTGTACCGAAACTTCGTTCAAACTCTTTAAGAGTTTTTGCCTTATCAAAAGATGAAACCCCCGAAATAATTAAATTAAAAGAGTTTTCCTGTTTTAATTATTTGGTTAATGATAAGCTATATTTTAATGGGAAAGAAACAATTGATTCTTATAACCAATGGGAATTTAAAAATTTTGTTGAATTATTTTGTTAAACTATAAAAAGTATAAATATGTCAGAGTATAAAATTGGAAAAGTAGTAAGTGTTTCAGCCGACACTATTAATATCTCACTTTGCGACCATTCAGATTTGGAAGAAACAATTTTCGGTGTTCCGGAAAATATGAATGTAACAATAGATACTTCTTGTGGTCCCGTACCTGTTTTAATAGGGCAACCCGGTACATTTGTTATGGTTTCAATTCCTAATGGTATGCTTCTTTCAATGATAACTGATATTTCGATGAAAGAAACATCTGCCTCAAGCAGTGAAGTTAAAAAGGTGGAATTACAAAATGAATACTTAATTCAAAACCTACAAAGAATTATTTCCGTAATACCTGTTGGAACAATAGATGCGTCAGGTAATTTTGAAAGAGGCACAGACATATTACCCACCGTGAATAACGATGTCTTTGCCGTTTTACCTGAAACAATTGACAAGGTATATGAATCTTTCGCTGAAGGAAATTTTTCTATTGGTGAATTATCTTTAATAAAAAATCAAGATGCGAAAATAAATCTCGATTCTTTTTTATCAAGACACGCTGCAATTTTGGGACAAACAGGCGGTGGTAAATCGTGGACTGTCGCATCAATACTTCAATGTATAGCTAATTTTCCAAAATCAACAGTTGTATTATTCGACCTCCATAGTGAATATAAAAATGCTTTTGGCGATTATGCTGAATACATTGATGCCGGAGAATTGGAATTTCCTTATTGGTTAATGAAAAGCGAGGAGCTATTAGGTTTAATGGTTGATAGAAGCGAATCAGCAGCTCCAAATCAAATTGCAAAATTTAAAGAATTGCTACAGACAGCGAAAGAAAATCATGCAGAAAACAAAACGCTTGGTATTCCAAAAATAACTATTGATACACCTGTTTTCTTTGATTTCAAATCAATACTTGACGAATTTAGAAGACTCAATACTGAAATGGTTACTGGCACAAAAGGTCTTAAACAAGGAGATTTATATGGGCAATTCAGCAGGTTGTTGATGCGAATAGATTCACGTCTTTTGGACAGGAGATATGATTTAATTTTTAATCCAAAGATGTATAATACTTCTGCATCAATGGAAACTCTTTTTCAAAAAATTTTAGGAGAGGATAAGCAACCTAAAAAAGTAATTATTATTGATATGAGTTCGATTCCTTTTGATGTTCGCAATTCTGTAATTTCCCTTATTTTGAGATGCCTTTTTGATTTTGCTTATTGGTATAAAAAGGTAAATTCAAAAGCATATCCAATTTCCGTATTCTGTGATGAAGCCCATATTTATTTTAATGATAATGACACTAACTCTGAAGCTGCTCGTTTATCAGCCGAAAGAATTGCAAAAGAAGGCAGAAAATATGGAATTAGTTTAACGGTAATTAGTCAGAGACCGCGGGAAGTATCGGCAACAATCTTATCTCAATGTAACACATTTCTATGTTTGAGAATTTCAAATCCTGATGACCAGTCGTATGTGAAAAATCTTTTGCCTGATTCTATAAGGGGTATTGTAAGTATGTTTTCAAATTTAAGAAGAGGTGAATGTATTTTATTGGGTGATTCTGTAATTATGCCAACAAGAATTAAAATTAGAAAACCAAACCCAACTCCCAATAGTGATGATACATCATTTTTCAAAGAATGGAATAAACCTCATGAAGAAATTTTGTTTGCACCAGTTCTTAAAGCATGGAGAAATCAACAAGCATAAAATTTTTATCTTATGACAACAGACACATCAGAAAAAGGTCTTGAAAACATTATAGAAAAGCACTTATGTAACGAAGCAAATTACAGACAGGCATTTCCTAATGATTACGACAGAGACCTTTGTTTAAATAAACGTTTATTATTTGAGTTTATAAAAGAAACTCAACCCGAAGCATTTGAAACCATTATTAAACGTGGCGAAGATAAATTTTTCAAACGCCTTACAGAACAAATAAAACAACGTGGAATTATTGATGTACTTCGCAAAGGTGTTAAAGATTTGGATTTAACCATTCAGTTGTATTATAAATTGCCTGTTTCCGACCTCAATCCAAAATCAATAAAACAATACGAATCAAATATATTTTCCGTTACTCGTCAGTTGCATTATAGTTTGAGCAATAATAATTCATTGGATATGGTAATACTTTTAAACGGATTACCGCTAATAACCTTTGAATTAAAAAACCAATGGACTGGTCAAAATGTAAAAAATGCTATAAAACAATACCAAACCGACAGAGACCCAAAAGAGCCGGTGTTCCAATTTGGCAGATGTATGGTGCATTTTGCAGTTGATTCCGATTTGGTATATATGGCAACACAACTTAATGGATTAAATACTTTTTTTCTTCCTTTCAATAAAGGAGTTAATAATGGTGCCGGAAACCCTGTAAATCCTAATGGTTTAAAAACCGATTATCTTTGGAAAGAAATTTTAACAAAAGAAACACTCAGCAATATAATTGAAAATTACGCACAAATTGTTGAAGAAACAGACGAGGACACAGGAAAAATAAAACGCAAATTAATTTTCCCTCGTTACCACCAGTTAAAAGTAGTCCACAACCTATTATCTCATGCTAAAATAAATGGCATCGGACATAAATATTTAATACAACATTCAGCCGGCTCGGGCAAATCAAATTCTATTACTTGGCTTTCGCACCAATTAGTAGGGCTACACGACACAACAAATTCCGCACCTGTTTTCGATAGCATAATTATAGTTACCGACCGCAGAGTATTAGACAAACAAATAAGAGACAATATAAAACAGTTCTCGCAGGTTAAAGGAGTTGTTGAAGCAATTACAGAAGGAAGCCAACAATTGAAAACTGCTTTAGAAGATGGAAAGAAAATAATTATTACTACTGTTCAGAAATTTCCATATATCATTGATGAAATCGGAATTTTGCAAGCAAAGAAATTCGCAATAATTATTGACGAAGCTCATAGCAGTCAAAGCGGCGAAACGGCATCAAAAATGAATTGGGTTCTTTCCGATAAAGGCGAACAATACGAGAACAACGATGAAGCCGAAGACGAAACGATTGAAGACACAGAAGATATTATTAATAAATTAATTCAGCAACGTAAAATGCTGAAAAATGCAAGCTATTTCGCTTTCACGGCAACACCAAAAAATAAAACACTTGAAACATTTGGAATAAAAGGCACTGATGGAAAATTTTATCCATTCGACCTTTATTCAATGAAACAAGCTATTGAAGAAGAATTTATTCTTGATGTTGTAAAAAATTATACCACATATCAATCATATTACAAACTCAACAAAGCCGTTGAAGGAAACCCTTTATACGAAACACATCAGGCACAAAAGAAACTCAGAGCTTTTGTTGAGAGCAATCCTTTTTCAATAAAAGAAAAAGCAAAAGTAATGCTTGACCATTTCCACTCCGAAGTCCGCAAACAAATTAAAGGACAAGCAAAAGCAATGATTGTAAGCAAATCAATAAATAATGCAATTCAATACTACAAAGCTTTTAATGAGTATTTGCATGAAATAAACTCTCCGTTTAAAGCTATCGTAGCATTTTCAGGCAAACGCACAATTGACGGAGTTGAAATGGACGAAGCAAAAATAAACGGTTTTCCAAGCGGAGAGATACCGAAAGTATTCAAGAAAAGTGAATATAAATTTTTAATTGTCACAAATAAATTTCAAACCGGATTCGACCAACCTCTTTTGCATACTATGTATGTTGATAAGAAATTAAGAGATGTTCAGGCGGTACAAACTCTATCCCGATTGAATAGAGCATATAAGCCCTATAAAACAGACACATTTGTTTTGGACTTTTTTAATTCCGTTGACGACATAAAAGAATCTTTTGAACCATTCTATATTACAACAATTTTGAGTCAGGAAACAGACGCAAATAAATTAAATGACTTGCAAGACGCATTAGATAAAGCACAAGTATATAGCAAAGAAGATATAATCAATTTTACTGACTTATATTTTAAAAATGCAGAGAGAACCGAATTAGACCCGATAATAGATAAATGTGCAGAAATATATAGAAGCGAACTCAACGAAGAAAGTCAGGTTGATTTTTTTGTTAAAGCAAAATCATTCAATCGTACTTATGCTTTTCTTTCAAAATTACTTTCATTCAACAACAGTTATTGGGAACGGCTTTACTGGTTTCTGAAATTTTTAATGCCTAAAATAAAACCAACGGAAAATGAAGATTTAGCTAAAGGTTTATTAGAAGCAATTGATTTAGACAGCTACCGATTAACAAGAATTACCACTGACACTATAAAATTAGATGGTGGCGGAGAATTAGAACCAACACCTCCAATTATGCGAAGCGGTGGAACAGACCATGAGTTTAATCCTTTGGAAATTATTATCAATGAATTTAACACCCGATATGGTATCAACAACTGGACAGATAATGATAAGGTAAAAAGATTTTTATTTGAGCAATTACCTGCCGACCTTGCAAAAGACGAAGCAACTGTTAATGCCGTAAAAAATTCAGACAAACAAAATGCAAAAATTACTTCCGATAAAAAAGTTGAGGATTTAATGCAAGATGTTGTTTTTACTTATACTGATTTATATAAGAAGTTTGCGGACGACCAAGATTTCAAACGTCAATATTTAGATTTTGTGTTTAATAAAATCTGGGAAACAAATCATACGCAAACTCGTGTTTAGATTAAAAATAAATTAAATAAAAATAAAATATTATAAATAATGATAGAGCATATAACTTTAACAGATTTTAAAGAAAAGGAAATACATGGCATTTCTGGGAAAGGTGTATCATTTAAAAAGATTAGAATACCTGATGAAAATTGTTCTAATTTTCTAATTTGGTATGATATAATCAACCAAAAAAGTGGTGAAAAATTCAGTGGTCCTATTGATTGCCTTGTAAGCCCCTATCAACGTGATGTCAGTCAAGTTACCTTATATAAATCTATTATTATACCGGATAATTGTACTCTCTTTATTCAAGTTAAATCAATTTTGAAAAAGGATTTTAAAGGAACGAGTTATATTGATTTTGAAATTTTTACTCCAACTTCTGAACTTGAAAAAAAATCAGGGGTTAAGGTTTTTATATCTGAAAATGATAGGCAAAATGCTTTTAAAATTGCACTCACAAATTTAGCTCGATTTTTTAATATACCAAATTGGGAATATGACGATAATCAAGCTCTTTACAATAAAATCGAACTTTTGAATATTACTATTGTAAAATTTTTACAAGATTATTTTAAAGCATATAACGAGTGGTTCAATTTTTATGAGAGGATTAAAAACATTGAAAACACAACAGGTCAGGGGTACAATTTAACAGATACTGAACGAAACGAACTTGATGAACTAATAAAAAATCGTGAAAATACTTTAAATTCGCTACAAGAAGAATTTGATAAACTGCAATTTGAAAAATTTAAAAAAGAAAATGGACTTGAAAATGTTGATGGTATAATATCATGATAATAATGTGTTGCTACGATTCCTTATTTGATTTAGAAATAAACTGGGAAGCAATTACTGCTTGCGGAACAGTTGCACTTGCAATTATAACTATTTCCCTTGCATTTGCAGCAATTAAACAACTTAAAGATATTCGGACAAATTCAGCGGAAAATATTATTATGAAACAAATAGAATTTCATTATAAAATAGTAGAAGGAATAAAGTCAAAGGAAATGGGACAAGGTGAAGACGCATTTAAATTTATGTACACTTTATTGGCAAAATCTTATTTTTCTAACTATGATATTATTAGAAATGATGATGAAAGCATAAAAAGCAACATTGGTATTGCTTATAGTGATTTACATAGAAGACATGGCAATCTGTTAGGTCATTATTATAGAAATTTATACAGAACTTTCAAAAATATAAATGATACAAAAATTAAAGGATTTAACAAAAATCGTTATGCTAAACTTGTTAGAGCACAACTATCGGAATATGAAATTTTATTGTTATTCTATAACTGTTTATGGGTTGGTGATGATGACAAATTTAAAAAATTGGTTCAAGATTATGGACTATTAGAAGGCATAAATTATGATAAGCTTTTAGATAGGAGACATGATAATTTATATTTAGAAACTGCATTTGGAAATGATTTTATATAGTTTTTGTACCTTATTTGTACCTTGCTTTTGTAAGTGATTGATTTCAAATGCTAATTACTTTTTGTGTGGGAAAGTAAAACTTCATCTATGGAATTCGCATCACGTATTAAAAATATAAATATATATCAACCAGTTTCCAACCTCAGTATTCAGATATAATATTTTATACTTTACCAGAGAGTGTGGGTATTGAAATAATTTTATATCAAAAAAATAATAAAAACAATGTCTAAAAAAGTTATACAAGCAAAAGAAGGATTAAATGAAATTTTACTTTACACTACCCTAAACGGAAAAGTAAAAGTAGAAATTTTCTTACACAATGAAAATATTTGGTTAACTCAACAAAAAATTGCCGATTTATTTGGAGTTGAAAGAAGTGTTGTAACAAAGCATTTACTAAATATTTACACCGAAAATGAATTAGTAAAAGAGTCAACTTGTGCAAAAATTGCACAAGTTCAAATCGAAGGCAATAGAACTGTTAACAGACAAGTAGAATTTTATAATCTCGATGCAATCATTTCTGTTGGCTACCGTGTAAACAGCACACAAGCAACACACTTTCGTATTTGGGCTACAGAACGTCTGAAAGAATATATTATAAAGGGTTTTACAATGGACGATGATCGCCTGAAAAACCCAAACAATATTTTTGGTAAAGATTATTTCGAAGAGCAGTTAGCACGTATTCGCGATATTCGCTCAAGTGAAAGACGTTTCTACCAAAAAATAACTGATATATATTCTCAATGCAGTGCCGATTACGATGTAAATACTCAAATAACAAAGGACTTTTTTGCAACAGTACAAAATAAATTACACTGGGCTATCACCGGTCAAACAGCAGCAGAGCTGATTGCTGCAAGAGCCAACAGCTCAAAAGAGAACATGGGTTTAACCAGTTGGAAAAATGCACCACAAGGCAATATCATAAAAACTGATGTTGGTATTGCAAAAAATTATCTAAACGAAACCGAACTTGACGGCTTAAACAGAATAGTAACAATGTATTTAGATTATGCCGAAACCCAGGCAAAAAAAGGCATAGTTATGTTTATGAAAAACTGGATTGAAAAATTAGATGCATTCTTGAAATTTAATGAAGAAGCAATATTAAAACATCAAGGCAAAGTTTCTCACGAAGTAGCTGTGAAATTAGCCGAACAAGAATACGAAAAATACCGCATCATTCAAGACAAACTTTATGAAAGCGATTTCGATAAAGAAGTAAAAAAAATAACTTCAAAGTCAACAAAAAAATTAAAAGAAAAATAAATGACCGAGCAAAATAAATCATCATGCAAAACACAGGAAAGACAATAATAATCATAGGTATAATAATTATAGTTATTGGGCTGATTGTTTATTTTTTCGGCAATAAATTAAATTGGTTTGGCAATTTGCCCGGTGATATAAAAATAAAAAAAGAAAATTTCTCTCTTTATTTTCCTATAACAACAATGGTTTTAATAAGCATTATATTAAGTTTAATTTTGTGGCTTATAAAGAAAATTTAAAATTTCAAAAAAATATTTAATGGCGAATAACATAAATATAAAAAATAGAAAAGCATCATTTGAATATAGTTTGCTCGAAAAATTCGTTGCAGGCATTCAGCTTACTGGAACCGAAATAAAATCGATAAGGACAGGGAAAGTAAGTTTTGTTGATTCTTATTGCACTTTTTTAAAAAATGAACTTTGGGTTATTAATCTTCATATTTCCGAGTATGAATACGGAAGTCATTATAATCACGAGCCGAAGCGAAACAGAAAATTACTTTTAAATAAAAAGGAATTAAAAAAATTATATACAAAAGTTAAAGAAAAAGGATTTACAATAGTTCCCACATTTTTATTTATAAACGAAAAAGGACTTGCCAAACTTGAAATTGCCGTTGCAAAAGGAAAACAGCTACATGACAAACGAGAGGATATTAAAAGAAAAGATGCTGAAAAGGAGATGAGAAAACAAAGGTGAAATTTAGGATTTGGAATTTGCGATTTAGGATTTATAAAAAACTTTAAACTCTTTTAATTTCTGCACCAATAGCATTCAAACGCAAGTCGATATTCTGATATCCGCGATCGATTTGTTCAACATTGTGAATTACACTTTTCCCATCGGCTGATAATGCGGCAATGAGAAGTGATACACCTGCGCGTATGTCGGGCGAAGTCATTTCTATTCCGCGTAAATGATACTGATGGTTTAAACCGATAACAGTAGCACGGTGAGGGTCGCATAAAATTATTTTTGCACCCATATCGATAAGCTTGTCAACAAAAAACAAACGACTTTCAAACATTTTCTGATGTATTAATAAACTTCCTTTTGCCTGAGTGGCAACAACGAGTATAACACTCAGCAAATCGGGAGTGAATCCGGGCCAAGGTGCGTCGGCAATTGTCATTATTGAACCATCTATAAAATTTTCAATTTCATAATTTTCTTGTCTGGGAACAAAAATATCATCGCTGCGTTTTTCTATTTTAATTCCAAGGCGTTTGAACACTTCAGGTATGATTCCAAGATGTTCATATTTCACATCTTTAATATTTATTTCTGAACTTGTCATAGCGGCAAGTCCAATAAAACTGCCGACTTCAATCATGTCGGGCAATAATTTGTGTTCGGTGCCTTTCAAAGAAGTTACACCTTCAATGGTTAATAAATTGGAGCCGATACCTGAAATTTCTGCTCCCATCCTGTTAAGCATTTCGCAAAGCTGCTGTATATACGGTTCACAGGCAGCGTTAAAAATAGTTGTTTTGCCTTTTGCCAACACTGCTGCAAGAATGATATTTGCTGTACCCGTTACCGAAGCTTCGTCGAGAAGCATATAGCAACCCTTCAGTTCTTTTGCTTCAATTTTATAAATGTCATCTTTTGCATCATAAGAAAAAGTTGCACCGAGGTTTTGCAAGCCTATAAAGTGAGTATCCAAACGGCGTCTTCCGATTTTATCACCTCCGGGTTTTAAAATATATGCTTTGCCAAAACGTCCGAGCAATGCACCTGTGAGCATTACCGAACCACGCAAGCTTGTAGCTTTATTTTTAAAATCTTCGGAATTAAGATATGCTAAATCAATATTTTCAGCACAAAAAACGAATTCGCCTTTTACAGTATTATCAATCTTTACACCGAGCTTTGCAAGAAGGGCAATGAGATTATTTATATCGCGTATGTCGGGAATATTTGAAATTTTTACTTTTTCGGAAGTAAGAATTGTTGCACAAATTACCTGCAATGCTTCATTTTTAGCACCCTGTGGAATAAGTTCTCCTTTAAGTTCTTTTCCACCAATAATTTCAAATGAACTCATAAAATTGACAATGAGTTAAAATTTATTGCTTTGGATATTATTGTTGTTTGTTCTGTGATTGCTGTATTTATTGTTGCTGCTACTGCTATTGCTTGGAATAGTTATTTTCTTTTTCTTTCTGTTTCTTGCAAGTATGTCGTTGGTATTATACAACCGCATATTTTCCGATAATTTCAATTTCCCGTTTGATAAAATACCGAGATGTTCATTAATAAGGTCATCAGTTACGGATTCTCTGTTCCAAGTAAGATATGATTTTTTCAGATGATTGGCAATTACATTTACCAGCATTTCCTTTTCCTGATTATCTTCCATTTCGCACACTTTCTGAATCATTTTATCAATAGTTTTTCCATAATAACGAAATTTAATATCACGGGGATTGCTGTATGAAATTCGTTCAGGTTTTTTGAAGATATCCTGCTTTTGAATAATTGGATATGGTGAATCAACTTCAAGATTGAAGTCGGAAATTATAAAAAGATGGTCCCATAGTTTATGTTTAAAATCAGCGACATCTCTGAGGTGTGTGTGTAGTTGTCCCATAACTCCGATAATTGAACGAACTACATTATTGCGTTTTTCCTTGTCTTCTACGGTCATTGCGTATTCTACCATTTTCTGTATATTTCTGCCGTACTCACGCATTACAAGTTTTGAACGGGTGCTGTTGTATTCCATAAAATTAGTTTAAAGTTTCAGGTCTAAAGTTTAAAGTTAATTCAATTCGGGACGGTTGATGTTTTTTAATTTTTATCGGTTCTAAAAAAAGAAACTTTTTACACGATTTGAATTTACAAAGATAAGATTTTTTTTTAAATTAAAAAATCAGTCAATCACTTTCAATTTAGCATATTTCAGCAGCAATTGTTTTTGCCCAATATTTTCAAAAAACACAATCGCTTTTTTATCGGATTGTTTTCCTTCAATTGTAATCACTTTTCCTTTTCCAAATCGCTGATGTTCCACTACCATTCCTGCTTGTATGTTTTGGTTGTTGTTAAAATCAGAATTATTTTCTGTAACAGAATTATTTATTGCCTGATTTATTTTTACAAGATTTCTTTTAATGATTTGTCCTGTGTATTTATATTTTTTTATTTCAAATTTATCAAAGCTCAAGCTGCTGTCGTCATCATATTGTTTGAATTGCTTTTTATTTTCATACTGAATATATTTCGCATCAAGTTCTTCAATGAATCTGCTTGGTTCGCATGAAACAACATTTCCCCAGCGATAGCGCGTTGTTGCAAAGGAAATAAAAGCTCTTTTCATTGCTCGTGTCAGGGCAACATAAAATAGGCGACGTTCTTCCTCGAGTTCGTTTCTTGTGTTGACGTTATATTGCGACGGAAATAAATTTTCTTCAACACCTGAAATATAAACATAAGGAAATTCAAGTCCTTTCGCAGCATGGATAGTCATTATGGAAACCTTGTCGTTACCGTCTTTATCTTTTATATCGGCATCGGTAACTAATGCAATATCCTGCATAAATTCAGTGAGAGTTGAAGTGCTTTCTTCGCCCACGCCACTTTCCTGCCTGTTAACGAAATCTTTTATACCGTTGAGTAGTTCCTCAATATTCTGATGCCTGTTTATACCTTCGGGAGTTTTATCATTATAAAGTTCTTTTGCAACTCCCGAAGAATTAGCAATGAGGCAAGCCATTTCATGAGCATCTTTATTTTTAAGCTGAACAGAAAAACTTTTGAGCATCGTAATAAATTCCGATAATTTATTTACTGTTCCGGAATTAAGTCCTGTTTTATAATTACCTATATCTTCAATAATTTCCCAGATACTTTTGTTATTTTCACTTGCAACAATAATTAACCTTTCAATTGATGTTTTACCTATTCCTCTTACAGGATAATTAACAATTCTCTTCAAAGCTTCATCATCGTTATTATTAATGGTAAGACGAAAATAAGCGAGTAAATCTTTTATTTCTTTTCGTTGGTAAAATGAAAGTCCACCGTAAATTCTGTATGGAATATTAAGCTTTCTGAGCGATTCTTCAAATGCCCTTGATTGTGCGTTTGTGCGATAAAGAATCGCAAAGTCCTTATTTTGCATCTGAAAATTCATTTTGCTTTCGAAAATGGAATTTGCCACAATGCTTCCCTCTTCGCTGTCGGAATATGCTTTCAGAATTTGTACTTTTTCGCCGCTTTCATTTTCAGTCCAAACTACTTTATGAATTTTCCCGACATTATTAACAATAATGCTATTTGCCGCATTTACAATATTTTGTGTTGAACGGTAATTTTGTTCAAGACGGAATGTTTTGCAATCGGGATAATCATTCTGAAAGCCGAGAATGTTCTGAATATTTGCACCGCGGAAAGAATATATGCTTTGTGCATCATCACCGACAACGCAAACATTTTCATATAATGCAGCAAGCTGTTTCAGGATAATATATTGACAATGGTTTGTATCCTGATACTCGTCAACAAGAATATATTTGAAATTCTTTTGATACCTGAGCAAGGCATCGGGAAAATTTCTCAGCAGAACGTGCATGTTGAAAAGCAAATCGTCGAAATCCATTGCGGAAGCTTTGTAGCAGCGCCTGCAATACGCCTCGTAAATTTGTCCGAACAAAGGTTTTCGAGCCATCCTGTCTTCAGAAACAAGTTCATCATTTTTATTGTATTCTTCATAAGATAGCAAACTTGTTTTTGCTGCCGAAATGCGTCCAAGAATATAACTCGGATTGTAAACCTTATCGTCAAGGTCCATTTCCTTGATTACAGATTTAATAATACTTTTAGAGTCATCGGTATCGTAAATAGTGAAATTATTCGGATAGCCGATTTTTAAAGATTCTTTACGCAAAATTTTTGCAAATACCGAATGAAAAGTTCCCATCCATATATTGTGAGCATCAGTTGTGCCAACAATTTTTGTTATTCTTTCTTTCATTTCTTTTGCCGCTTTATTAGTAAAAGTAAGCGCCAAAATATTGAAAGGGTCAATGTTTTTCTTCAGGAGATACGCAATTTTATAGGTGAGAACCCTTGTTTTACCTGAGCCGGCACCTGCAATGACCATTATAGGACCATCGGTATAAGTTACTGCTTCTTTCTGTGCTTCGTTAAGTTCTTTTAAAAAAATTTCCACATTAATAAATTATTATCCAAAGTTACTATTTATTGAATTATCTTTTTTATTATTTATAAAAAAAGTTAAATAGAAACAATTTTACTAAAACACTTTTGACAAATACAATCAATTTGATTATATTTGTTTTCTTCATATATGAATTCATAAAAATGAAAATCACAAATATGTTGCTGTCAAAAAATAATCCCTTACTGGTTTTAACAGTTTGTGTTTTTTTTGTTGGTTTGATAGGATATCTGGATTACCTTGCTGGTTATGAAATTAGATTAACTATATTTTATTCTATTCCTATTCTTGTTTCGAGTTGGTTTATTTCGGCATACGTAGGTTATGCTTTTTCCGTATTTAGTATTTTTATAATATTTTATACTGATAATTTATCTAATAACTCATTCAAATTAACCGGTATATATATATGGGATTATGCAGGAGTTTTTTTGTTTTATATATTTTCTTCATATATCATAGCTGAAATAAAAAAAATAATACAGAGAGAAATAATATTTTCAAGAACTGACCCACTTACAGACATTGCAAACTCAAGGTTTTTTATCGAAGAAACAAATAAGGAAATAGAAAGAAGTAAAAGATATTTTCACACAATTTCTGCTGTTTATATTGATTGTGATAATTTTAAATATATAAATGATGAATATGGTCATGCAACGGGAGACAAACTTCTGCGTGTTATTGCAACCACAATTCGTGAAAATATCAGAGCGACTGATATTGTTGCCAGAGTTGGAGGAGACGAATTTTGCATATTAATGCCCGAAACAGGTATTGAGTTATCAACCGAAAGCATTAATGTCATTAAAGATACTCTTTTAAAAGTAATGAAAGAAAATAATTGGCCTGTAACATTCAGTATCGGAATTGCTACTTTTATCAGACCTCCTGAATCGGCAAATGAAGTTCTTGGCAAATCAGATGAACTTATGTATCATGTAAAAAAAAGCGGAAGAAATAGTATAACACACAGGGTTTTCGAATAAAAAGTACTTTAAGTACTTCAAGTTTGAAGTACTTAAAGTTAAAAAAACGTTGCTTTCATGGCACTCTATATTTTTGAAATATTCAACTAAATTTTTATGCTTCCAATAGATATTATAAAAAAATATTATCCTGAAGATTCTTTAGCTTATTTTTATTTCTACAATCATAGCGTAGCAGTGAAAGAAAAAGCAATTGAGATTGCAAACAATAATATTGATTTAAAACCCGACATTGATTTTATTACAAGTGGAGCTATGCTTCATGATATCGGAATTATTTTCACAAATGCTCCGCAGATAGGATGTTTCGGCACTTATAATTATATATGCCATGGTTATCTCGGCAGAGAACTTTTGGAAAAAGAAGGGTTGTCCGAAATTGCAAAAATCTGCGAAACTCACATCGGAGTGGGACTAACTGTTGAAGATATTGAAAAAGATAATCTGCCCATACCAAATCGCGATATGCTCCCAACATCAATAGAAGAAAAAATAATTTGTGTCGCAGATAAGTTCTATTCAAAAAACATGAAACAATTAACCACACCTAAATCTGTTGAGGAAATATTTAAAGACATTGAAAGATTTGGAAAAGAAAAACCATTGAAATTAAAAGAAATGTTCGATTTACTGAAAATCAAATATTAAAGTTGTTGTTTGTTAGCGGACGAAGAATTGGGTGAAAAAGAAATGAAAAGAAATTTAAATGTTCTGCTTATGAAAGCATTTGATTTTTTCTTTGCGTCTTCGCACCTTTGTGAGAAAAACAAACTTCTGCATTCGAGATTCAGCTTTCAATATTAGATACTTCTTCTCATTTAATCAGCATTTTAAAAAATATTTTAAATAAATTTCTAAAATTCTTTTTATCTTTGTACTTCTTTTTTGAAAGAGAAATAAGGACTGTTCTGTTAAACATTTTTAAAAGTCCCACCGTATTATTTACATAAATATAAGTATCACAAAAAAGAAAAAAAATACGATTTCATATTGGCACCAAAGATTTCATTTTGCTATTTATAATAGGTTTATTTTAATAAATTAAAAATAGTTTTTATGGCAGATTTTTTTTCAGTTATTACAGGAACAGGGCGTTACATTCCATCACAAATAATAAAAAATGAAAAATTCCTGAAAAGCGAGTTTTATTTTTCACCCGGCGAAAAGCTTGACAAATCTAATGATGAGATTATTAGTAAATTTGAACAAATCACAGAAATAAAGGAAAGAAGATATGTTGAGGACAAATTTGTAACATCAGATATTGGTTTCTTTGCTGCACAGGATGCTTTGAATTCATCGAATACAGATAAAGAGAGCTTGGATTATATCATTGTTCCTCATAATTTCGGCGATGTAAAAAAAACAAATCCTAAATCGGATATGGTACCAAGCATTGCTGCGAGAATTAAATGTAAATTAGGGATTAAAAATTCAAATACTATCGCTTATGACTTGATTTTCGGATGTCCGGGATGGATTCAGGCATTGATACAAGCTGATTATTATATAAAATCGGGAGATGCAAAAAAAATATTGGTGATAGGAACAGAAACATTATCACGAGTTTCCGACCCGCATGATATTGACAGTATGTTATACTCTGATGGTGCAGGTGCCGTTATTCTTGAATCCGTTGAAAGCGAAAATCCAGTCGGAATTATTTGTCACAAAACGAGGTCAGATACATCAGAATATGCCAACTTGCTCAAAATGGAAAAATCATATAACCTTGAAATTGGAAGTAATGATATTTTTCTTAAAATGAACGGCAGAAAATTATATGAATACGCAATAGCCACAGTACCACAATTTATAAAGGATTGCGTTGATAAATCAGGTCTTTTTATTGATGATATAAAAAAAGTAATTATTCATCAGGCAAATGCAAAAATGAATTTTGCTATTTTATCCCGATTGTTTAAGTTGTATGATATTAATGAAATCAACGAAAATATCATGCCTATGACTATCTCTAAACTCGGAAACAACTCAGTTGCTACAATACCTATATTATTTGATTTATTAGTTAAAGGAGAATTGGAAAATCAAAGAATAAATAAAGGTGATTATTTTATATTCGCTTCGGTTGGTGCAGGAATGAATGTGAATGTAATATTATATAAAAATATCAAACCATAAAAAATGTTTATACTACAAACGATTTAATCTTTATTTAAGATGAAAAAAATAATTTTATTTTTATTATCAGCAGGTATGATGATTACATCATGCGATTTTCCGAAAAACCAGAATTCCAAAAATAATTCAGACAACCAGAAGATAATTGGCAACCCCGAATTGAATCTGAAAAGTGATTTGATAACTCCGGAAGTGCTATGGGCGTTCAGCAGAATAAACGATGTTACAGTTTCACCCGATAAAAAAAGCATTTTATTTTCTGTTACATACTACGACATACCCATGAATAAAGGCAACCGCGAATTATACACAATGTCAATTGATGGCAAAGACAAAAAGCAAATTACTCACACGGCAGCTAATGAAAATAATCCTCTTTGGCGCCCCGATGGTAAAAAAATCGGATTTATTTCAGCCGAAAGCGGTTCGTCGCAAATATGGGAAATGAACGCAGATGGCTCTGACAGAAAACAGATTTCAAATATTGAAAATGACATTACAGGATTTAAGTATTCTCCCGACCAAAAGAAAATTCTTTATGTAAAAGAAGTTCCCGAACTGGTTAAAAAAGTTAAAGATGTTTATCCCGATTTGCCAAAATCCGACGGACGTGTAATTACCGACATAATGTATCGCCACTGGGATACATGGAAGGACTCATACAGCCATGTATTTGTTGCTGATTTTGATGGCAATAAATTAATCAATAACATTGATATTATGAAAGGTGAGGAATTCGATTGTCCGAATAAGCCGTTTAGCGGAATGGAAGACATCGCATGGTCGCCCGACAGTAAAAAAATTGTTTACTCATGTGTAAAGAAAAAAGGCAAGGAATATGCACTTTCAACAAATTCCGATTTGTATATTTATAATCTGCAAACAAAAACCACAGAAAATATAACAAACGGAATGCTTGGTTATGATGTTGAGCCGTCATTTTCACCCGATGGTAAAAAGCTTGCATGGAGCAGTATGGAGCGCAACGGATTTGAATCCGACAAGAGACGTTTATTTGTTCTTGATTTCGAAAAAAAATCTAAAACATATTACACAAAAGATTTCGACCAGAATGCTGAAAACATTTGCTGGAGCGAAGATGGTAAAAATATTTATTTTATCAGCGATTGGCATGCAACAGATGAAATTTATAAACTTAATCTGGAAACAGGCATGATTAAAAAGATTACTCAAGGCATTCATAATTACATTTCAGTAACTCCTGTTGGCGATAAATTAATTGCCACTCAACAATCTATGTCAAAACCAAAAGAAATTTTTTCGGTAAATTCCGGAAATGGAAATGCAACCGAACTTTCATTCATAAACAAATCACTTCTTGATAAGTTAACAATGGGTGAAGTGAAAGAGAGATGGGTAAAAACCACCGACAACAAGCAAATGCAAGTTTGGGTAATTTATCCGCCTCACTTTGATAAAAATAAAAAATATCCTGCACTACTATACTGCGAAGGAGGACCACAGTCAACCGTGAGTCAATTTTGGTCATATCGCTGGAACTTTCAAATAATGGCTGCAAACGGATATATTATTGTTGCTCCTAACAGACGCGGATTACCGGGTTTCGGACAGGAATGGCTTGAGCAAATAAGCGGTGATTATGGCGGACAGAACATGAAGGATTACCTTAGCGCAATTGATGATGTTGCAAAAGAACCATACATAAATAAAGACAAACTCGGAGCGGTAGGAGCAAGTTATGGAGGTTTCTCGGTTTACTGGCTTGCCGGAAATCACAAAAAACGATTCAAGGCATTTATTGCACACGATGGTATTTTTAATTTAGAAGCACAGTATTTGCAGACAGAAGAGTTATGGTTTGTAAACTGGGACCTCGGCGGACCATTCTGGGATAAAGAAAATAAAATTGCTCAAAAATCATACTCAACGTCACCGCACAAATTTGTTCAAAATTGGGATACTCCAATAATGATTGTTCATGGTGAGTTGGATTACAGGATTACTGTTGACCAGGGAATGCAAGCGTTTAATGCGGCTGTTTTAAAGGGAATTCCGGCTAAATTCCTGTATTTTCCATCAGAAAATCACTGGGTACTACGCCCGCAGGATGCAATCTTATGGCAGCGTGAATTTTTCTCTTGGCTTGATAAATGGTTAAAATAAAAAAAACGAGAGATTTATTCAACTTCTAATGTCCTATTATTTGTTACTGATAACAAGTCAAAGTAAATGCATTAAAGGGTATCTCTAAAGAAATATTTGTTTTTTAAATTATCAATATATATTTTTGCTTTTATAAGCTACAAATAACATTTAATACATAATAATTAATAAATTTTATAGATATGAAATATCCTTGCAAATAAAAAAAATGCACAAACCGTAAATGATTAAATAAGCAAAGCAACTTTCAACAAAGTAATGCATGGATATTCACGAGCGGGTTGAAAGGTGGGCTTTTGCGGGAGCGAGTAACTATAAAAGCTAAATAAACTGAACAGCAAATTAACAGCAGAAATATTAATTACTTACAAAACTTAAACAGATGAAAATATTAGTTTGTATCAGCAATGTCCCCGACACTACCACAAAAATCAAATTCACGAATAACAATACAGCATTTGACAAGGCAGATGTGCAATGGATTATCAATCCATGGGATGAACTTGCGCTAACGAGAGCTATGGATATCAAAGATGCTTCGGGAGGTGCAATTGAAAGTGTAGTTGTAATTAATGTCGGATTAACAGAAGATGAACCGACAATTAGAAAAGCACTGGCAATTGGGGCAGACAAAGGAATAAGAATAAATGCAGCACCAAAAGACTCTTACTTTGTAGCAGCACAATTAGCTGAAGTTATAAAAAAAGAAAACTTCGAAATAATTCTTTGCGGAATTGAATCGAGTGATTTCAACAATTCAAGCGTTGGCGGAATGCTTTCTGAATTCCTTGATGTTCCTTCTGTTTCATCTGTTTCATTTTTAAATATTGAAAATGGAAAAGTTAATGTAAAAAGAGAAATTGATGGCGGTTTTGAAAATATTTCCACTCAACTTCCTTTTGTTGGCATTGTTCAGAAAGGCATTGCAAAAGAACCAAGAATACCTTCAATGCGAGGAATTATGAGTGCACGAACAAAACCATTACAGGTTTTTGAACCCGTTCAAGTTGATGCACTTGTTGAATATGCAAACTATGAATTACCACAGTCAAAATCGGCTTGCAAAAAAATTGAGCCCGATAATGTTAAAGAACTGGTAAATCTTTTACATAACGAAGCAAAACTTATTTAGTGTTTGCGAATAAAGTCGTAAGACATTAGTCGTAAGTATAAAGTATTTATAATAGTTATTAATGAAACATTAAAACAAAAAATTATGTCAGTATTAGTATTTACAGAAAACTGGGACGGAAAGTTTAAAAAATTATCTTTTGAACTTGTAAGCTATGCAAATGAAATTGCAAAAAAGCTCAATACTTCAACAACAGCATTGTCAATCGGAAAAGTTGAGGATGATGAATTGAAAAAACTTGGCACTTATGGTGCCGTTAAAATAATTTCTGTTGAAAACGACAAGCTGAAGGGACTCGTCAATCAGGCATATACTTCGATAATAAGTCAGGTGGTTGCAAAAGAAAATGCAACAGTTGTTGTTTTCGCTAATAATTACATGGGAAAAGCAGTAGCTCCGAGATTGTCTGTGAAATTAAAAGCAGGACTTGCATCAGGCGTTTCAGCGTTACCATCAAGTTTAGAACCTTTCACAATTAAAAAGAAAGTTTATTCTTCAAAAGCTTTTGCAAACATTGTTGTTAAAACACCCGTGAAAATTCTTACTTTATTCCAGAATGCTTTTGGAATTACCGAATCCCCTGCAAATGCAACAATTGAAAAATTTTCTCCCGAATTAAAGGACTCTGATTTGAAAACTGAAATATTAGAAGTCAGCAAACACACAGGAAAGTTACTTTTAACCGACGCTGAAATTGTTGTTTCAGGTGGAAGAGGAATGAGAGGACCAGAAAACTGGGGACCAATTGAAGAACTTGCAAGCTTGCTTGGTGCAGCAACAGCATGTTCCCGTCCGGTTTCAGACGAAGGATGGCGAACGCATGAAGAACACACAGGACAGACAGGAAAAATAATTGCTCCTAACTTATACATTGCTTGTGGAATATCAGGTGCAATACAGCATTTGGCAGGAGTTAGTTCATCAAAATGTATTGTTGCAATTAATAAAGACCCCGATGCTCCTATATTTGAAGCTGCCGATTACGGAATTATTGGCGACGCTTTAAAAGTTCTTCCTGAATTAATAATTGCAGTGAAAGAACTGAAAGCTTCAGCATAAAATAAGCATAATATAATAAGCCACATACTCACCGGTTTAATAATAAAAAATAATTTTTAATCTGTGAATCTGTGGTTGTTTTGATTTAATTATTGATGTTGTTTGCAATTCTAATGCCTTTGCAATAATTTCAATAATGTGGAACAAGCAAAAAGTTTGGCGGCATTTTTCAAGACAAGTTATTTGGAGAATGAAAAAAATATTACCTTTGAAAAAAATATAATTCAAAAATTATGAACACGGCAGACATTTTAAGAAATAGTATTATTGACAAGCTATTGACAATTTCAAACAGAGATTATTTGTCGGCTCTTTTTCAGTTGGTGAATTCAAGCACTACTGATAAAGACATTGTTAAATTAACTGACGAGCAAATTTTAATGCTTCAATTAAGCGATAATGACATTAAAGACGGAAAATTAATTTCTCAAAGTCAACTAGACAAATCTGATATAAAATGGTTAAAAGAAATGTAGTTTGGACAGAAACTGCTGCCAGACAGAGAAGAGAAATTTTAAAATACTGGACAAAGCATAATGGTTCGACAAAATATGCTGAAAAATTAATCAAGTTGACAGCAAAACGCATAAATGTCATTTTAAAGCATCCTGAATCGTATAAATCCACAGAATATTCAGGGACAAGAGAGTCGGCTATGGGACACTTCAGTATTTTTTATAAACTGACAAAAGAGCAATTAATAATAACTGCATTTTGGGATAATAGACAAAACCCAAAGAAACTTCTTGAAATAATAAAAAAGTAAAACGCTTCCCAGCATGTTGGGAATATATGGCAGAATATTTGTAAACTGACGATGCTTCCTTAAACATTTGTGAACCGCTGGCTCCGCAACATAAAGCAAAACTTTTATTTATTTTCATTTCAACATTTTTTAATGAAATTTTATTTTGCACTTTTTGGCAACTGCAATTTTATTTTTTAAAATAATGTACGCTTATTTATCAATTAGCATATAAAATATTTGTTAACTTAGCTTCAAAAAGTTCAGATGATAAAATCAACAATTCAGACATTTATTTTTTTTATACTATTTAATTGCTTGTCGAATAGAACATATTCCCAAAACAATTTTTCTTCAGATTTAAAATTACTTAAACATTCTAATTTTAATAACTACAAATACAATTTAAGGAAACCTAAATTCCTTATAACAAAAAGTAAAATAGTTTTTATTAAATACAATCCTGTTTCTTTATTATTAGGTTCAATGATGTATATATATCAAAAAGTAATTTCGCCTCAGATTATGGCTGAATGCATTTATCGCCCGTCGTGTTCTGAATTCAGCAAACAACTGATAATTAATTTCGGTTTGCTTAAAGGAGTTTTTCTTACAACTGACAGATTAATGCGATGCAATCAATTTACCATTCAAGATATAAATTCTTCAAATATCAGCAATAAAGATTCAAAGATTAACGAATCTACTGATATTTACAAATACCGTTAAATTCATGCGTTTAACTTTTTTAAAAGTATTGTTTATTTTATTTTTTCCGATTTCTGCTTTTCCACAATCTTTCCAGGACTCATCAATAATTAAAAACCTTAAATTCATTAACTACCTGATTAAAATAAATGAATTAGATGATGCAAATTATTTACTTAAAAATATAGATTTAAATAAAATATCAAATAATAATATAAAGGATTCTATCAAATTCTTAATTGGAAAAAATTATTTTTCAATGAATGATATTGATTCTTCAAATAAATATTTTTATGAAATAAGTAAGAACTCAAACCAATTTATTTCATCAAGATTTTTTTCGGCATATAATTTTATTTGTTTGGAAAAATATGATAATAGTAAAGACATATTAAATGATTTTAAAACTGACGACTTAAATATTGAAAATTTCAGAAGTTTGTACTTATCAGCAATAGCTTTGCTAAAAAGGAATTATAACGAATTTGAAATCTTATCAGGAAAATTCGATTATAATTATTCGCCAACTGTTCAGGCAGAAAGAAGTTTACCTGAATATTTTGAACAACTGAAAAATCATAAAAATAATTCTATGTTTCTTGCAGGATTGATGTCTGCTGTTATACCGGGACTGGGAAAAGTATATGCAGGCAAAAAAGGTGAAGGGCTCGCTGCATTTATCATAGTAAGTAGTTTAGCTGCCACAACTTTCGAAAATTATAAAAAAGCAGGTATTAAAAATATTAAAACTATTTTTTTTGGAAGCGTTTTTACAGCTTTTTACATAGGCAATATTTGGGGCAGTGCATTTAGTGTTAAAATAAAAAACGATGAATTTAATAAAACTATTAATCGGCAAATCATGCTTGATATTAATATTCCTTTGCATACCATATTTTATTAAAGCTATTAATAATTCTCATAATTCATTGAATTATGCAAATAGTTTATTTTTAGCCGGTAAATACAGGGATGCGAGCATTGAATATGAAAAGATAATTTTCGAATCGAATGATAATATTGTTCGGGCTTCTGCATATCTTGGCAGGGCAAGAAGCATGAAACAATTAAATCAATTTGGAAAAGCCGCGCAATGCCTCGAGAGGGTTGATTATGCGAGCATTACCGACTCGTTGCATTATTTAATCAGATATGAGAATGCGCTTTGCTCCTATCTATCGGGAAATTTCGAAAATGCCGAATCGCAATTTATTCAAATGAATTATTTTTTAAAAGATACTTTGTTAATACAAAAATCCTTTTTGCTTCAGATTCTGACTTATGATGAACTACAAAAATGGAATGAATCAAAAAACATAGCTTATAAATATATTTCTTCACTCAAATTATCACCGGAAAGTAAAGACAGTTTATCAAAAATAATAAATGAAATATATGAATACAGAAATATTCCAAAGCTTCGTAATCCTGTAAAAGCAAAAACATTATCGTATATATTCCCCGGTTTAGGACATATTTATGCCGGTTATCCTTTAGAAGGCATAGTTAGTATTACTTTACAAGGTGCGGCTGTAACTATCGGCTTTTATGCTATTTATTATAAATACTATATTACAGCA
>JBAZBZ010000040.1 GCA_041671145.1 Bacteroidales bacterium
GTGCTGGCATTAACATGTATAATTGTTTTTTTAGCGGTTTTTCTTTCTACAAAATATGTTTCATTGGGTTCTATAATCACAGCTATACTCTACCCTATTCTTTCAATAATTATATTCAAAGCAGAATTTATTTCATTAATATTCTTTTCGCTGCTTGTAGCTGTAATTGTACCTTTAACTCATTATAAAAATATCGAAAGGTTGCTCAAAGGTGAAGAATCAAAAATTGATTTTCGCAAAAAGAAATCAACCACGGCTAATAATAATAAATAACAAACGACTTGAAAAAGTTTTTTTTAATACTATTTTGCTGTTTATCTTTTTTACTTAAACAAAATTATACTAAAGGACAGGCAATTTTCAGAGGCAAGGAATCACAAGTAAAAGAAACCGCTAACAAGTACTTTAGTAAAGAAGATTACATTTCTGCCCAGCCATTATATTCCCAGTTATTGAGTTTACATCAGCAGAATGCCGAATATTGCTATAAATTCGGTGTATGTCTGCTATATACAAATACTAAAGACCTTAGCTTATCCATCAAATATCTTGAATACGCATTGAAGCAATCCAAAATGCCAAATAAAATTTATTATTATCTTGGAAGAGCTTATCATTTGGATTACCGCTTTACCGACGCCATGTTTTATTACTCTCAATACATCTTATTTTTGAAAGATAATACTGAAGAGAAAAATGACATCGAACATCAGATTGAAATGTGTAAAAACGGACTAAAGCTGCTTAGCAGCATCAGCGACCTTTATGTAACACAGAAAAAAGAAATCAGGGAAAATGGATTTTTCAGAAATTACAATATGCAGATGAGCAACGAAAATGAACTTGTTCAAAGCAGAGAATTCGGAGGAAAATATTTGCCAAAACCTCCTGAATTTAAAACCAAACTCGATAAAAAACTTGAAGATGATAATGCTATAATTTTCATTACCGACAGCAATGAAATATATTTTTCAAGCTATGGTAAAAATGGAAATAATAAAAAAGACATTTATAAAGTTGTGAAAAGTAAAGATGGAGGATGGAGTCAGCCGGAAAACCTCGGCGATATCATAAATACAAAATATGACGAAGATTATCCTTTTATACTTCCCGATAGAAAAACTTTATATTTCTGCTCTAAGGGCCATAACAGCATGGGAGGTTACGATATCTTCAAATCAGTTTTTAATAAAGCAACAGAAACATGGTCGGAACCCGAAAATCTCGATTTCGCAATAAACACTCCTTACGATGACATTTTATTCGTTACCGATTCATCCCAAACAAATGCTTTCTTTTCATCAAACAGGAAAAACACTCCCAAAATGATTACTTTCTACAATGTAAAAATTGATAAAAGACCTGTTATTGCCAAAGACATTAAACTCACTGTTTCTTCTAACGATATTATGGATACAAATTTTCAGAAATCATTAACATTAATTAAAGCAAAAGCCGAATTAAATGTTAACACAGGAGATGAAGCATTCAAGCCGCTTTTTAATCCCGATTCTGCTGAAGCGAGTACGAACAAAGAAAATACAGATACAACCCAAACAACTGTCAACACTAATGAAGAAGAAAATGATGAAGACACTACTTCTGTAAATACGAACATTTCAAATTCCGACATAATAGGAATAGCTTATGAAGAAGCCAACAAAACCCAAAACGAAGTAAAAGAACTTGAAATACAGCTAAACACAACACTCAATCTTGCCAATAAAAAAAACCAACAGTCAAACAATCTGATAAAAGAATATAAAAAAAACATAGAAACCGCCAATGCTTTAAGCGATAGTACTCAAAAAGAAACCGAACTTTCGAAAATAAAAAATCTAAAATACGAATCCGAAACACTGAAAAAAGAAGCTTCTGTTGCATATACAATTACAAAACAACTTGAGAAAAAAATTGCCGAAAAGAAAAAAGATGCTGCCGATGCATTGAATTATGCCAAAACAATAGAGAAAGCAGCAAATACTAAAACAAAAGAAGAATCTATCGCATTACTTGATTCTCTTACCAAGCGAATTGAAGAAAACGAAAAAAACAAAGAAGAACCTATAAATAAAGATGAGCTTTCGCCCAATCAGCAGGATTATCTGCAAAAGAAAAACGAAGCCGAAAAATATTTTGAGGATGCCAACAAACTTAAAGAAGAAGCTAATCTAATTAAAGAACAGGGGGATTTGGTAAAAAAAGATATTGAAAAATCCCGCAAATCCTCGGTAAAGGAAGCTCTGAAAAATCAGCTTGCCAACATTGACGAAGAATATAAAAACAAAATGGATGAAGCAAATCTCAATTACGATAAAGAAAAAAAAACGCAGTTGCAGGCAGACAGCATTTATAAAGATTTAACTGTAATAAACAATCTTATTACAGAAATTAAAGACAACACCGACTCCATTATTCAGAAAGCAAACAAGGATATTGCACAATCAAATAATCAAAGCACAAAAGCAAAAATTTCCGCAAACAAAAATTTAAAGAAAACAACTACCAATAAAAAAACTACAGGTAAAGAAATTGCAATAAACAAAACAAATCAGAATAAAACTGAAACTAAAACAACTTCAACCACAACCACGGCTAACAACGAAACTATTCTGAACAAGCAGAAATACGACAGTATTATAACTTCATCAATTAATATTTCAAATACAATTAAAAACAAAGCCGAGGAATACAAAAAAACAGCAGATGCGTACTTTGCAACATCAAACCAAAAGAATGAAGAAGCAAGAGATGCAATGCAAAAAGCAAATGAAATATCTGAACAAATTAAAAGGACAAGCGACAAAACCGAGCAAAATAAATTACTTTTTAAAGCTGACAGCTTACTTGAACTATCACAGAAAAAAAATTCAGAAGCCAGTATCAACTATGACATCGGAAAAGTAATATCAGACAAACAAAAAGAAATACAGAAAGATGCTGATAATGCAACAAATTATGTGAATGAAATAAAAAAAGAAGCAAACTACAATTATAAAGTTGTGAAGATTTCAAACAAGCAAAAAGAAATTTTGAATAACAATAAAAAATATACTGAGCCGAAAATAGGAATCAATCAGATAATAACTGAAATATACGAAAACAAAGAAAAAGAAAGAGCTAATGCAGATAGAAAAATTACGAAACTCGAAAAAGAAAATTCAGCAATATCAGATAGCATAAGAATTATCAATAATGAAGTTCATAATCAGAAAACGCAAACAGCAAGAAAAGAAACCCTAAAAAAACGAATCAGGTTACTGGAAACAAAATCCGAAAACAATAAAAATAAAATCGCAGCGTCAAAAGTGCTCGTTAATAAACTTAACAACGACACTAAAAATTTAAAGGACGAGCAGTTTGTTAATACCATAGAAAATGAAAACAGAACACAAAATCTGCCCGAAGCTACTATTATCAATAAAAACCTGATTGAAAAAAATCTATCAGACAATAGTAATAAAATAAATGAACTTTCACTTGCAATAAATGACATAAAAAACAATTCCGAAAAGCAAAATAATCCTGAAGTGGAAAACAATAAAGTTGAAATAAAAAAGCTCGATAATTTTGAAGCCGACCTCAAAAAAATCGAGTTAAATGCCAAAGCAAACGAAGAAAAATATATTAAAAACAAGGATACTTTAAATAAAGTAAAAATTGAAAACAAGAATGACAAAAACATTTTACTTGCAATAAAATATGAAAGAGAAGCAGACTCAATGGCAAATATAGCACTTGCATTCAAAGCAAAAGCTGATATCGAAACAATCGCAATAAATAAAAAAGACCTGCTTATAAATTCCACTGACTTTTCCAATATTGCCATAAACAAGCAGAAACAGGCAATTGAAATTTACATAAAAGCAAAAACAGAAATCTTTTTGTCAAATGAAACTACAATAAATAATGAGAAGAAACCCGAAACTCAAAATGCGCAGAACAAAACATCTGACACAGCCAAAATACAGGAAGAAAAACAAAAAGTAGATTCCATTGCATTTAACGATAATCAATTTACAAAAATCGAAATTTACAATCTAAAATCCGAAGCAAATGTAATAAGAGAAAACGCAAAAAGCATTACCGATAAAAAACAAAAAAATGAAGAACTCAATAAAGCCGATGAAATTGAAAAAAATGCAAAAATCAAAGAAAGTGAACTACAAAAAAAAATAAATTATACAAAAAATGACATTGCCTCCGACAATAAACTTGTACTCGACAAAATAGCTATTAAAAACGACAGTATCACAGATATTGCGGTTGCAAACTATCTGAAAAACAATTCCGAAAAACTTCTTGAAAAAGCCAAAGAAAAAACCGACGAAGCCAATAATGCAGAAAACGATACAGAAAAAAATAAAATACTGAAAGAAGCGAATGCATTGACTGATGAAGCAATTCAGAAACAGGAAAAAGCAATGGACTTATTTGAAAAACATCCTACTGAAACATTAACTCAAAAGCAAACTGTAAAAATCACAGGCACCACAGCTAAAACAAAAACAGAAGCAACATTAAATGACAAAACGAAAATTACGGAAACAACAGCGCTACCTGTTGTTAAAGTCGATAAAAGTCCTGTTATAACAGTTGTAACAACAATTGACAACAAAATTTATGATGGACTAATATTCAAAGTTCAGCTCAGTGCTGTTACAAAAGAGGCACCTTCTGAAGCGTTTAAAGGACTTAATCCAATATCCAAAGGAAAAACCGACAATGAATTGTTTCTTTATTATTTTGGAGTGTTCAACAATTACAATGAAGCAAACAATGCAAAAAATGATGTAAGAACAATTGGTTTTGATGATGCGTTTGTTGTTGCATTTCTCAACGGAAAAAAAATTCCGTTGAAAGAAGCTCTTTCTCTACTTGAAACAAACAAGACAAAAATCACTTTACCAAATTCGTTTTACAATATTGATGAAACATTGCTTGCAAACAGGAAACTTGAGAAAACAAGCGAAATGCCAACAGTTGATGGATTATATTATTCGGTGCAGGTTGGTGTATTTGCCAGAACCATAACACCGTCAAAGCTTTTTAATATTGAACCATTATATTATGAAAAAACCCCATCAGGTAATTATCGCTATACCACCGGCGTTTATAATAAACTAAATGATGCCATAAATGCAAAACACACAATTGTAAACAGAGGAGTTAACGATGCATTTGTTGTTGCTTTTTATAAAGGCAAAAAAATAACCGTTACTGAAGCAAGAGATTTACTTAAAAGAAAGACAGCTATGCTGGTAAAAAACAATATTCCTTCAAATATAAATACAAATATTGCAACCATAAATACACAAAATGAAAAGCCGACAATTCCTGCAAATAAAGGATTATTTTACTCCATTCAGGTAGGTGTTTATGCAAAGAAAATCACAAGCGAAAAGCTTTTCAACATAGAGCCGCTTTATTTCGATATAACTGCAAGGGGCTATTATCGCTATATCACGGAAACATTCACAAATTTAAAAGATGCAATAAATGCTAAAAACCGCATAGTTGCAAAAGGTGTGAGCGATGCATTTGTTGTGCCATTCAACAAAGGGAAACAAATAACAATTAATGAAGCAAGAAATATTGAAAGACGATAATACTCAATAGCTTCATTCGCTTTTTTAAAAAAAATCATACTCTTTCGCAACTAAAAATCTTAATTCATAACTAAAAAACAAACCCCCGAATTTGAATAAACAATCAAATTCAGGGGTTCAAGAATAAAAAATAATTTCTATTTATTTTTTAAGGTTTAGTGGTAAAACACCAGCCATATCGCCTATTACGTTAACGAGTTCGGAACCTGATGGTATAACTATTTTAGCATTATTCGAAAGTGATGCTTCAAGTGTTTCAAGTTTTTTCAGTAATTGAGCATTTCCCGTAAAAAATTTATCGGCTGCTTCGTTCACAAGTTTTATTGCTTCTGCTTCACCTTCGGCATGCAATATTTTTGATTGCTTATAACCTTCGGCTTCTTTTATTTTTGCTCGTTTTTCACCATCGGCAACGGTTTCACGTGCAGTTGCATAGTCAATAGCGGCAATTTTTTCATTCTCAGCTTTCACAACTTTATTCATTGTTTCCTGAACATCTTTAGGCGGGTCTATTTCTTTTAATTCGGTGCGGACAATTTCCAAGCCCCAGCTTATTGTTTCTTCACAAAGAGTTTTATGCAATTCGGCATTTATTTTTCCTCTTTCACTGTTTGCCGATTTTAATGTAAGTGTACCTATAATATTTCTCAGCGTAGTGCGTGCAAGATTTACTATCTGCCACTGATATTTATTAACATTATATTGCGAACTCTTTACGCTTTCCTCGTCATCTTTTACTTTAAAATAAACCTGTGCATCAACTCTTGCATTAAGATTGTCGTTTGTAATTATTTCCTGTGGTTCAGCATCCACCATCTGTTCGGTAACATTAACCGTGTACATTTTCTCAATTACAGGAATAATCCAGTGAAATCCGGGATTTGCAAAGCGGTTGTATTTTCCAAGTCGTTCTATTAATGCTCTGTGTGTAGGACGTACTATTCTTATTCCCCAGAAAAAAATTATTATAATAGGAATTATAATAGATGTAATTTGATTAGTAATCATTTGTTCCTCCTTTTTTATTTGTTTCTAATTTTTTATAAAAGTAACTAAATTATGAGTTAAAAAAACAAATTTTAAAAAATTATAATTATCACAAAGAAAAATCAGGAATATAATGATGCTATTCAAAAAGAAAAAAATATTCTATCGCAATGAACGCGAAGAAATCGCCAAGAAAGCCAAATATCAATAAAATAATAATTTTATTTAAAAACCAATATTCTTTTTCAAAAATATCAAAGTCAATCTTCCTTGTATTTCTGAATTTATTGTCAGAATTTTTCCCACTTTACTTGGAGCATTATATACTTTCAATGCTCTTTCATTTTCAAGAGGCAAACAATATTCATACAAACGATGAATGCCTTCCTGAAAATCCTTAACTATTTTTTGAGTACCCACAACCCAGATAGCTTTTCCTGTTCCATAAGCATAAGCTGCAAGCTGACTTCCGCTCGCAGATGCAATAATAATTTCACCATTTTCGGTAACAGCATGTACACTACCTATGGAATAATCCGCAACCGAACCTAATTTTCTCATTTCATTCCATTGAGTTTTCATGTCCATTAATGATAATTTTTTTTTAACGGATTTGTATTTTTCCGAATTCATAATTTCATCCGAAATACCAAGTGTATCAACCGTAACAGATGACATACTCATAATTTCAGCTTTTTCAGGTAATAAATTATATACCTTCTTTTTAACTTCTTCTTCTGTTTCATATACAAAAGTTTGAATTCCATTTTTTTCCAATGCTTTTACTGTTTTTTCAATGGAATCATTGCTTGCCAAAGTCGAAAATTTATTTTTCATTTATATAAAATTTAGTTATTATAGTTTGTTTTTACATGCAACCTATTTTTTTATTACGAATTTTTACTTTTAAATTGTTATTTGTGGTAAAAAAAGATAACCACAAAGTTCACAAAGAAAATTTCTCAAAGGACACAAAGAACTATACTTGATTAACATCGTCATATTTATTTTTCTAATGTAAAGTTTATTTATTAACAATTCCCAAGTAATTATTGCTAAAATCTTTTTTTCAAATTGAATTTCAAAAAGCAAATAATCGTCTTAATATGTTCAACCTTTTGTTTGAACATATTTTTTTGTTTAACCCAACTTCCCGTGATATTAAGTATATTCATTTTCTTCTAATTTTTATTAGTACTTAAACTTTTAATTTCATCTATTGTAAATGGTTCATCATAGTCATCCGGCATTATGTCAACACTATCAAACCAATGTAGCAACTTCTTAAAAAACCAAACTAAAATTAATAATGCTAATATTGTAATTGCAGAGACAAATATTAATTTTTCGTACGACATTTTTTTAATATTTAGTTTTTAATCAATAATTATTTTTCCTTTTTCAACAATTTCATTGTTATTTATCAATATATAAAAGTACATGCCTCGGGCTAAATAATCCATTAATTTATTTGTTTTAATATTCGTTATTCTTGTTATTTCTTTATCACTACTGTTATAAATAACCAATGAAAGCCCCTTAGCATTTGATAAAATCATATCTGAAAGTTCAATGTTTATGGTTCCTTTTGAAGGATTTGGATATACCTTTACCAACGAATTATTAACAGGAGTATTTTCAGTTATTTCTGAGGTTGGTGCAACAGAAATATGTCCAACCATTCCCATTGTATAATGCACATCGCATCTATAATCATATTCTCCGGGAATTGTGAATATAAAATCATATATCCAGTTCGTACCCACTGAATTTCCGAATGATGTTGGATTTGCCGAAAAAACTACTGTAGTACCGTCAACATTGTGTGTGCCGCTGTTATTAGTCCACCTTACTGTGTCTCCCATATTTATTGATAAGGAAGGTGGTGCAAACGCAAAATTGTTAACTGCTATATTGTGCAAAACCTGAGCTGACAAAAAGTTGCAGTTGCACAGAATCAAATACATCACTAATGCAATTAGTGGGTTCATTTTTGTTTTAAGTAAATTTGTTTTCATGATGATTTGTTTTTTACAACAAAAATATTTTTATAAGTAGCATATTGAATTAAAAAAAGATTAAAATTGAATTAAACTAACCCGAACCAGTATTTAAAATGGAAATAATTCAATAATTTTGCTTTTCAATAAAAGAAATAAAATGAGTGAAAAACAGATAAACAAACAATTTGTGCTGATTGCTTCGATAGCATGTTTTGTTGCATGTATTGGCGATATGTTATCTGCTTTCATTTTGGGTACTTATTATTATCCCCATTATAATATCATAATGCAGCCAATAAGCACATTAGGAGCTGATGTAAGTCCTGTATCTATAGTAATGTCAGCTTGCTGGATTTTTATAGGAGTACTTTTTATAATATTTGCAATTGGATTTAACATTGCTTTTTCATCAAGTGAAAAATCTCATAAGTTCGCAACATGGTTGATTATCATTTATGGATTAGGCGAAGAAATTGGTTCGGGAATTTTTCCGGGAAATCACATAAGAAATGAATTAACCACAATCGGAATAGTTCATAATATTGTCGGAGGTATTGGAATTACTGCACTTATAATATTACCATTCGTCATGCGAAAAATAATTCAAAAATTTCAATACCCTAAAATGTATAAATACTCTTGGTTTGTAATAATTTTCGGTTTAATAACTATTTTATTGTTTACTGCTTCAAAGTTAGTGGTACCAAGCGATAATATCATTTCATACAGAGGTCTATGGCAAAGATTATTTATACTAAATTATTATATATACTTAATGGTAATTTCATTTTTAATGATATGTGCAAATTCAAAAAGGTTTAAAGTTTAAAGTTTTGGTATTTTGTTATTCGTGCCATTAATATTGTATGTCATTAAACTTTAAATTTGAAACTAATAGCTTGAATTAATTTATATGGTACCAATAAATATTAAAATACCAAGAATCAGAAGAGTCACAACATGGAAAACATTAATCTATCTCACAATACTTGGATTAACAATTTATTTTATTGCACATGAAAGAGCCAATTTTTTCAAAATAAAAACCGAACTCGGAAAAGCAAATCCCTTATGGATTTATGTGGGATTTGTTTTCACTTTGTTTTATGTTTTACTTCAATCCTCAATGTATTATTTTAGTTTTAAAACATTAAATAAAAAAATAACCTTTTCGAGCAGCATTATACTTTTTCTTAAAAGAAATTTCTTAAGTATTTTTTTACCTGCCGGAGGAATATCTTCTCTTGTTTTTTTTAATAAAGAAATTGAAAAGCAAAATATTTCCAAAACTCAAATATATCTTGCCTCGTCAATGTACGCTTTCTGCGGTTTGCTTTCAGTACTCCTTATTGCAATTCCAACTTTTATTTATTTGCTCTTATACAAAAGCATTTCGAAAAACGAATTGATAGGTTTAATTATATTGCTTGGCATTACTGCTTTTGCTGCTTATTTAATTTATTCTTTTATAAAAGGAACGTTTATCCACAAATTGATAGAGCGGTATGTTCCACAGATTTCAACGATATTTCAGGAGCTTAAGGAGCAAAAATTCAAACCCCTGAATTTTGTAATTACAGGTATGTTTTCTGTTTTCGTTGACATGACAGGTGTTTTTTTTATTATTATATCTATGATGGCTTTGGGCATGAACTTTTCTTTCGAAGTTGCATTTGTTGCCTATGTTGTGATGGTAATTCTACTGGTAGCTTCGCCTTTAATTAGAGGACTTGGTGCAATAGAAGTATCGATGAGTTACGTTTTTATCAGTTATGGACAAAGTCCTGCACTTGCAATTTCGACAACACTTTTGTTCCGACTTTTTGAATTCTGGAGTCCATTGTTTTTAGGCATATTCAGCTTTATTGCAAATAAAAGAAATGTAATACTTCGCATTGCCCCTTCTGTTTTTCTATTCACTCTCGGTATAATAAATATAATTTCTGTTATTACACCAAAAATTCCCGAAAGATTTGATGTGCTTCTTGATTTCATTCCGCTCGAAGCAGCTAATGCATCTCATTTTCTGATTTTAGTTTCCGGAGTTATCACTCTTATAGTATCAGTTTATTTAATAAGAGGCACAAGAAATGCATGGGTATTGGCATTATTCCTTTCGGTAATTTCATTTGTCGGTCATTTAACCAAAGCATTGGATTACGAAGAAGCATCTTTTGCATTATTAACAACAATAGTTTTAATTTATACAAGAAAAAATTATTTTGTCAGAAGCGACCTTCGTTTGTGGAAATTCGGCTATAAAACTTTTATAATTGTTTTTGGATGTGCAATTTTATATGGTACAATAGGATTTTATTTGCTTGATATAAAACACTTCGGAATAGATTTTAGCTTAAAAAAATCTTTAATCGAAGTCATAAAACTTTTTTTCATGTTTAATACTTCCAATTTGCATCCTTTGACCGTTTTCGGCAGATATTTTATTCATTCGCTGTATTTTTGCGGAGCTGCCTCTCTTTGTGTTCTTGCTTATTCTATTGCCAAGCCTTTTGTTTATAAATCCGAAGCTACAACAGAAGAAATTGATTTGGCCAATAAATCAATTTTAAAAAATGGAAAATCTTCTTTGGATTACTTCAAGACATATTATGATAAAAAAATATTTTTCACTAAAGATAAAAGCTCTTTTGTTTCATTTAAAGTTGCCAACAACTTTGCCATAGCTCTTGAAAATCCCGTATGTAAAAATGATGAAGCAATGTATAAAGCAATTGATGAATTTGATTCATACACTTATGAAAATGGCTTAAAATCGATATATTACCGTGTTCCCGAAGAAAGTTTAAAAATTTATAAATCATTTAATAAAAAATCTTTACTAATAGGTCAGGAAGCTGTAGTTGATTTAAATTCATTTTCCCTGCATGGTAACGACATGAAATCATTAAGACATGCAGTTAATAAATCAACCGAATCAGGATATAAAGCAGTAGTATATGAGCCCACACAAAAAGATGGATTGTTGCAAAAACTAAAACTTGTTTCGGATGAATGGCTTGACGAAAATAAAATGGAAGAATCATTATTTTCAGAAGGTGCTTTTGATTGGCAGTTGGTAAAAAATCATACAATCATTACTTTCGAAAATGTAGAAGAAAAAATATTTGCATTCATGAGTATTATTCCCGATTACAATCCTTCTGAAGCAACTTATGATTTACAAAGAAAATTTACGGATTCGCCAAATGGATGTTTGGATTTTTTAATGATTAAAATGCTTGAATACCTCAAATCTAAAAAATATCAAAAAGTGAATATTGGGTTAGCACCAATGTCGGGAATTGATGAAACTAAAAATTTTCCCGAAAAGGCAATGAAATACGCTTACGAAAACATTCAATCATTTGCGCATTTCAGAGGACTGAGAAGCAACAAACAAAAATTTAATCCCGAATGGCATAATAAATATCTCATATACGAAAACGACTATGACTTATTCAGAATTCCGCTTGCAATTTCCAATATTTCGAAAAAGTAAAATTTAATAAAGCGTATTTATCTGAAAGTTCTCATTGTAATTGAAAGACGTTCAATAAGATTATTTATAGATAGATTTAAATAATGTTGAATTAAAGAAGTAACAAATTCATTATGTTTTCTTCCCTTGCGGTAATCAGGTTCTCTTTTAGGATGTTTAATATATTTAGAAATAATTTCTGTATTTTCAGATACATTCAAAACCGACTGAAAAAATAATTTATCTTTTTTGTGATAAATTGAAGAACCTAATATTTTTTTATTTTCAATTGCAAGGTCTGAAATGCCTTTGCGAACAACATTTTCCACGCCGGCTTGCAAAAGACCTTTAATTATTTTATCGTTAAACAATACAAAATAATCATGAGGTTTTTTTATTTCTTCATCAACTATTATTGCAGAAATAACAAGCGTGTTCGGTGTTAAAATTACGGCTTCTCCTCCCGAAGGTCTCCTCAACACTGAAATATCATCGGCTTCTACTTTTTCTATAAATAATGATTCTTCAATTTTGTTACTTTGACCTAAAACCAAATAAATATCATACGGCTGCCAAATAATAAAATCATAATTGCTACGAGGATTATTAAAAATTTCAATATCCGGTAAATTATATTCCTGAATTTCAATGCTCATTGTTTTACTAATGACTAATGTCTATTGACTAATGACTTCATGATTCGACATTCGGTGTTCGGTGTTCGGTGTTCATTATTTTTTTTCAAATGCTATTTATGAATTACTTTATCAACAGCTTCTAATCCGGCTTCCATAAATATTTCCGAAATTGTAGGATGTGCATGAACCGTTTTAGCTACATCGTAAACCGTTGATTCCACCTGCATGAAAGCAGCTGCTTCGGCTATCATGTCGGTTGCATGGGGAGCCACAATCTGAACTCCGAGAACTTCACCATATTTATTTTCTGAAAGAATTCTGATAAAACCAACATTATCTCCTTCTGTCATTGCTTTGCCATTTGAAGCAAGAGAAAATTCACTGACTTTATAATCTATTTCGTTTTTTTTAAGCTCATTTTCGTTGTAACCAATTTGTGCAACCTCAGGAACTGTATACATATTTAAGGGGAATTTTTTAAAATTTATTTTTTCTTCTACACCTTTAATATGATTAATTACATGAAGTCCTTCGGCAGAAGCAATATGAGCAAAATAACTTTTCCCGTTTACATCGCCAATTGCAAATATGGATGGAACATTAGTTCTCAGATTTTCATCGGTTACAATAAATCCATTTTCAACATTTATCACAACATCCGATTCGGGAACAAGACTCCTTCGCATTTTACTGTTAATTAAAATATCGCAAGGAATTTTAATTTCGTTTGCAATCATGTTTCCTTCATTATATTCGAAACCATTAAGATTAGAGTCAATATCAAAAATAATTTTAACTCCACTTTTTAATAAAAGATTTCTCACATATTCCGAAATGTAATCATCAGCCAATGGCATTATTTTTTTATCCGGAACCAACAACGTAACATTTTTTTCAATGAGATTAAATAATTGCGCAAGCTCAATAGCAACGGTATTTTGTCCAAATACTACAATATTGTTTGGTACTTCTCTTTCCTTAAACAATTGAGAAATTTCAACTATTAAATTTTCCGGTAAAGATGAGTTTATTTTTTCCTGATTCGAGCCGGTTGCTATAATGACATTGTCGGCTTCGATTAATCTATTATCAATCAAAACAGAGTTTCCCGAAATTATTTTTGCAGTACCATTAATTATTTCAACTCCATTTTTTTTAAGTAAAAAATTTATTCCGGCAGTTAATTTTTTTACAATGACATTAGTTCTTTTTATAGATTGATTCCAATCGAAACCAATATTATTTGCATCTAAACCCGTAATTCCAAATGATGATGCTTCGTGTTTTATTTTACGATAAAGCTTTGCACTTTCGATAATTGATTTTGAGGGAATGCAGCCCCAATTCAAGCACATCCCTCCTATTTTATCTTTTTCCACTATTACAGTTTTAAGACCAACTTGTCCTGCCCTAATGGCAGCAACATATCCTGCGGGTCCCGAGCCAATGATTACTACATCGTATTTCATGATTATTAAATTTAATGTTATTTCTTTTTTATTATCAAGTACTTCAAGTACTTTAGGCACTTGAAGTACTTTTTCTACTCCATAATAAATGAAACCGGGTCAGTTAAATATTCCATAATTTGATTTAAAAAACGAGATGTTTCGCCTCCATCAACAATTCTATGGTCAACAGAAATAGAAAGAGGTAAAATATTTCCTATTACGACTGCATCATTCTTAACTATTGGTTTCTTCATAATTCTACCAATACCAAGTATTGCGACCTGTGGAAAATTAATAATTGGAACACCAAATTGTCCGCCAATAGAGCCATAGTTGGTAATTGTAAATGTACCGTCTTTTATTTCATCTAAATTTAATTCTCTTTTCTTTGCTTTTTCAGACAACTCATTTATTTTTTGTGCAAGTTCAAAAATCGTAAACTTATCAGCATCTTTGATGACAGGAACTATTAACCCTTCGTCAGTATCAACAGCTATTCCCATGTTGTAATAATTTTTATAAATAATTTGATTGTTATCAATATCTAATTGGGAGTTTAATATTTTATGAGTTTTTAAAGCTAAAACTGTTGCTTTAATTATAAATGGCAGATAACTCAATTTTATTCCTTTTGACAAATATTTTTCTTTATACTTTTCTCTTTCGCGAATCAATTCACTTATTTCAACTTCATCGTGAACTGTCATGTGTGCTGCGCTATGCTTTGACAACGCCATATTTCGAGCAATTGATTTTCTGATTTGAGTGAGCGGTTTAATTTCCACACGTTCATCTGCAATATTTATTTTTGAAGTTTTAATTGTACTTAAGGAGTTTTGTAAATAAGCATAAATATCTTCTTTCATAACTCTACCGGCAGGACCCGTGCCTGTTATTTTATTTATATCTATTCTCATTTCTTTTGCTAAAGCACGAACAACAGGTGTTGCAAGCACCTTCTTTGTTTGCCTGTCATCCTCAATATTTTTTTCTAAAATTCCCTCATCGCTTGCCGGCAAATGAGCATTACTTCCGGCTACTTCAATTGTTCCTACAACTGCTGCTCCTTTTTCTTCAATTATTTCAACAGATGAATCTTTTTGGGCTTCATTAAGAGCATCTGCACCTGAAACACCTTCAATTTCTAATTCAACAAGAGCAGCTCCGACACGGACAGTTTCGCCAATCTTACCATAAATAGCTGCAATAATTCCGGATTTTGGTGAAGGAATATCAGTAACTACTTTATCGGTATCCATTTTCAACAATGAATCTCCCGAATTTATTTTCTGCCCTTTTGTTACATACCATTCAACGATGGTTCCTTCTTCAAGTCCTTCGCCTATATCAGGAAAATTAAAAATATATCTCATAATTCTCAGTATTTAACGGTTTTTTCAATTTCATAAAATATTTTTTCAGGTGTCAGCAAATAATGATGCTCGCCTCTTGCAAGCGGAACAATTGTGTCAAATCCTGTTACACGTTTAGGCGGCGACTCAAGATAAAGAAAAGTATCCTCACTTGCAATTGCCGATATTTCAGCAGCAACACCGAAGCTTCTCGGTTCTTCAGCAACAATGATTATTCTTCCTGTCTTTTTTACGGACTGGATGATTGTGTCTTTATCTATAGGATAAATTGTTCTTAAATCAATCAACTCAACCGAAATACCTGCATCTTTTGCCAGCACCATTGCTCTTTGCGATTCGCGGAGCATAGCACCATAAGTAACAACAGTTATATCTTTTCCCGAAGAAATAACTTTCGCTTTACCGATAGGAATAGAAAATTTTTCTTCAGATACATCTTGTTTAATCGCCCTGTAAATTCTTTTTGGCTCCATAAAAACAACAGGGTCGTCACTTTCAATTGCAGCAATTAAAAGTCCTTTTGCATCGTGAGGAGTGGAAGGAATTACAACTTTTAATCCGGGAATATGTGCATAGAATGCCTCCATACTTTCAGAATGATGCTCCAGTGCATTAATACCGCCACCATAAGGCATTCTAATTACCATAGACATTTTATATCTTCCCCTGCTCCTATTGTGTAATCTGGCAACATGAGAGATTAACTGATTAAACGCCACATAAGCAAAACCCGAAAACTGCATTTCAACAATCGGCTTTAAACCGGCAGCAGCCATTCCTACTGCTGTTCCAACAATACCAGATTCTGCAAGAGGTGAATCAAAAACTCGTTCTTCACCATACTTTTTTTGTAATCCTTCTGTTACTCTAAAGACACCGCCTTCAACACCAACATCTTCACCATAAATAATTATATTGCGGTCTTCACCAAGTTTTATATCTAACGCACTATTTAATGCATCAACCATGTTCATTACTTTCATTTTCTTGCCTCCTTCCATTTAAGAAAATTCTCGTGTTCATTTTGTTGTCTTTTCAAATCATCAGGAATATCAGCATACATATATTTAAAAACATCTTCGAGTTTGTAAGAAGGATAATTTTCCGCCTCAATAAATCGACGGTCAACTTCCTGTTTAAACTGCTGTAGAATTTGTTGGTCTTGTTCCTCAGTCCATAAATTATTATTGAACAAATAAGCTTTCAAACGTTTAACGGGGTCTTTCAGGTCCCATTCTTTTTCTTCTTCTGTAGTTCTATATAAAGTAGGGTCATCGGATGTAGTATGAGAGCCCTTTCTATAAGTTAATGCTTCAATTAAAACAGGTTTACTTTCAGAACGAGAATATTCAGAAGCAATTTTAATTGCCTGAAACATTGCAAAAATATCATTGCCATCAACCTTTACACCTTTGATTCCATAAGCATACGACTTGATTGCAATATTTTTTGAAGCAGTTTGTTTGCTAACCGGAGTAGAAATTCCGTATTGATTATTTTGAACAATAAAAACCACAGGCACTTTCCAGACACCGCTAAAATTAAGCGACTCGTGAAAATCACCTTCGGAAGTTCCGCCATCGCCAACAAATGCAAAAACCACTTGTTCTTTTTTATTATATTTTATTTCATAACCAATGCCGGCTGCATGTAATAATTGAGAGGAAACAGGAACCGAAATAGGTAAAATATTTTTTGCATTTAAAAATTTCGAGCCATCTTCAAATCCCATGTAATAAAGAAAAATTTCTTTTAATGTAACTCCTTTTCCAAGATAAGCTGCCAACTCGCGAAATGCAGGAACCAGCCAATCTTCATCATGCATGACCATGGCAGTAGCAACCTGAATTGCCTCTTGTCCGCAACTAGGAGGATATGTGTAAATTCTTCCCTGACGCTGATAAGAAACAATGAGCAAATCAGCTGTTCGTGCAAAAAGCATATCCTTGTATGCTTTCAGCAATCGCTCATTTTCTATTTCAGGAAACCATTTTTCATTGATAATTTTTCCATCATTATCAATTACCTGAAATATTTTTTCTTCTAAAGGATTATATTCATCAAACATTTTATATCACCTTTAAATTTTTAATAAAAATTACCGAACAAAAATATAACAAAAAAAATATGTATTTACAATTCCAAAGTGTCTTAATACAATCTTAATAACACTTTAATTTCCTCTTAATTTCATACCAACAAAGACATAATATTTTTGTTTCACTAAACATTTAGTTAATCATTAAAAAAAATTCGATAATGAAAACAGAACATTTAATCAAAAATACCGAATTGAATAAAAAAGGTAATATACAGGCTCTTCCGGCATATCAGGACAAACTGTCGTGCAATTTAAAAACAATGGCTTCAGCACTTACAGGCATTGAAAATAAATTAAACATTCTAATAAATAATTTATGGCTGAAAAAGCTATGCGTTATATCAGTATTATTTATTATATCCTTAAACTTTCAACAGACAATAAAATTTCATGAATTAATGTAATCAAAATAAAATGAAAGTATTAATGTTCGGATGGGAATTCCCCCCACACATCACCGGTGGCTTAGGAACAGCCTGCTATGGCATAACCAAAGGATTGGCAAAACAGAATATCAAAATTGATTTTATTGTTCCAAATGCTTATGGTGACGAGGATAGCAGCTTTGTCAAACTTCAAGATGCGGGAAATATTTGTTCACAATACAATAAAGTATTAACAGAAGATTTTTGGAAAAATGTATCATTTAGAAAAGTATATTCAAAGTTAATACCATATATGTCTCCCTAGGAATATGAAAGAAATGCAGCAAATTATATTTTAAGTCAATCCAGCAAATCACAATCGGGAAAAACAGAAAGGTTTAAATTTTCAGGCGAATATGGAATGAATTTATGGGATGAGATTTCGCGATTTTCGTATGTTACTTCTTTATTAGCATCAGAAAAAAAATTCGATATTATTCATGCTCACGATTGGTTGACATTTCCTGCAGGAGTTATAGCTAAAGAAACATCAAACAAACCATTGATTGTTCATGTTCATGCAACAGAGTTCGACAGAAGCGGAGAAAATATAAATAAGGATGTTTACAACGTAGAAAAACAAGGAATGCAAGCTGCTGACAAAGTTATTACCGTCAGCAACTACACAAAAAACATTGTTATCAGCCGCTATGGAATACATCCCAGCAAAGTTGAAACGATACACAACGCAGTTGACAATACATCCAATATTAATTCCAAAAGAATAATCAGACCCATTAATGAAAAAATTGTTTCATTTTTAGGCAGAATAACTTTTCAGAAAGGTCCCGATTATTTTATTGAAGCTGCAAGCAAAGTTTTACGCAAAGTTAAAAATGCTCGGTTTGTAATTGCAGGAAGCGGCGACATGAGAGACAGATTAGTCAAAGAAGTAGCTAAACTTAAAATCTCCACTAAAGTTAATTTTGCCGGATTTCTCAGAGGAGATGAGGTAAATAAGTTACTTAGAATGACAGATGTTTATGTTATGCCTTCGGTTTCCGAACCATTTGGTATTGCCCCGCTTGAAGCAATGCAATGCGATGTACCTGTAATTATTTCAAAACAGTCGGGAGTTTCAGAAGTTTTAAAATATGCATTAAAAGTAGATTTTTGGGATACTGATTGTTTGGCTGACGCCATTCATTCATTGCTTGAATATAAAGTATTATCAAAAATGTTGCGAGTAAATGGAAGAAATGAAGTTAATAAATTGCAATGGGAAGATGTTGGGAAAAAAATAGCAAATATTTACAGTTCTTTAATCTGAAAATTTCATAAAAAACAACATTTTATGTGGATAAAAATAAAAACGTCACAGATTCGTTGAATTTCTTTTTTTTAACATGAGCAATTCTCTTAATTCACAGATTAAACAAACAAACTTCCAACTCTGTCTCTGTATTTCGAGTTTTAAAGTTCACTGATAACCGATAAATGAATATTTAAACAGATTGTTGCAGAATTAATTTATTATTTATTGGCACGCTATTTTGTTTACATTTACTATTAGTTTTGTCCAACCGTCGTTACCAAAGGTATTTTATATTTGACATCAAACTTAAGATTACCACTTACCAAATCTAATTCCAATGTATCCGAATTTCTGTAAACAAAAATTATTGTGTTGGCTTTAAATTCTCCACTTGGAACAGATGATTCATTAAAGTATATTCCGAATTTCTGATTGAAATTTTTGTGCTCATCCAAATTAATATTTACATCTGAAATTAAGCCATCACCAAGTGTTCTTATTGTAGCTCTTTCCCCATTTGTTGAACCGGATATTGCAATATTTACTGCACCACCACTACCATTTCTTGTTAAATACCAATCTTGCTTTGTTAAACTCAGACAAGTTCCTTTTGCATTACTATAATGTTGAATAAAATTATTATAGTTTTGCCGACATGAATTATTGTCATTTTTTAAATTCCGAGAAGTATCTTTTATATCTTTTTTATATTGAAATAAATTACTGTTATTTTGTTGACAAAAATCATCATCTTTTTTACTACATGAAGATAATGATGCCAATAAAATTAATGCCGAGATAATTGTTTTTGTTTTCATAAACTTCCTGAAATTTACGTTAACTTATATTTTTGTTTTGTTTTATTTTGTTTTTGATATTACAAACCTTTGCAAATATTTTATTATCACTTCTCATGTATATTCAGTGTTTGAGTCAAAAGTTAATTTTTCACTGATGGATTCCATGTCAATGTTAAACCATTTGCGTCTCCCGTAGAATACAATCCCAATGAAATACTTCTTTTTTTATTTTTAATACGATGCAATTCAGGAACTATTATTCCACATATTGCACCTAATCCGAACCCCACCATTACATCGGAAGGAAAATGTTTAAGTGCTTTTACTCTGAGGTAGCCCAGAAATAGTGGTGGAATTGAAGCCGCACCATATAAAAGATATTTATTAGCACCAATCTCAGGATGATAATCGCTATAAACTTTTACCATAAAAAAAGTGGATGCTGCTGCAGAAGCTACATGACCGCTATAAAACGAACTCAAGTTTCCACCCGACCTTCTTTGGTCATGAGTTAGCTGGTCATAATAAACAACAGGTCTATACCTGTTTTGGAAAGTAGGACCAAGAAAGCCATAGTTGTAAATACTAAATACGATACTGTGTGTTTCGTATAACATTAATATGAGATTTACAAAATCTTTACTTATAGTTTTATCAAACCCAAATAAAAGCGGTAAAGCAACTATTGTTGTTAACGTGTAATGGGAATAGTTTTCATAGTTATTTCTTTTTGAGGGGTCTTGTTTGAAAGCCCAACGGTCAATACTGTTAAAACTATTTTTATTTAATGTTTGAAAATCCGCATCAGTCATGCTTTTCTTGTCTTTTATCCTCTTAATTGATAGAGCATCTGCAACTGTTGCTGCGGCGCAAAAGGGAATAGTAACCCAATAATTTATTTTATATATATGAGGAACCGAATCTTTAGCCGGTGATTGTGAATGCGCTGTATTTCCAATAAAAACAGCACACATTGAAATTAAAATTAATCTTTGAATTTTCGTTTTCATACCATTTATTTTATTATTTATAATTATTTTTTATTTGAGTTTTTTAGATTCATTTTAAAATTTACAGGAAAGCATAATACCCTTTGTTCCATCAATCATCGTTGGCAAGCATACTACTTCATGTCGCCCCCACCTGTGCTGATGAAATACATAAGCCATATTTGCCGACAAAATTCCTATTCCAGCACCAACAAAAACATCGCTTTCCCAGTGCTTATCATTAATCATCCTATATAAACCAACTGTTGATGCAAGGGTATAAGCTATTATACCATACCATTGACTCCGACAACGATATTCCTTGTAAACAACAGTCGCAGCCAAAAATGCCTCAGCAGTGTGTCCTGATGGCATTGACAAAAAAGCTTGTTTATCCTTTTTCCTTTCACTGAGAGGAATACCGTTGAGTTTATTATCATAACTATATGGTCTTTCTTCATGTGTCCACTTTTTCATAGGCCAAATGATAATATTCATCAATATTTCAGATTTTATAATCAAAATAGTTGTGTTTAATAAATCGTCTTTGTTTTTAATTTTAAGAAGAAGAAGTGTTGCAAATTCAAAGTAGGGAGAATATATAAGGTAATTATCAATACTAGATTTAGCATGTGGAAATGTTTTGTTAATGTCTTTATGCATTTGATAGCTACTGTATAAACCATAATTATGCAATGTCGTTAAACCATATCCAATTAAAATAACAGGTACAATTAATCCCTTGCCAAATTTGGATTGTATTCCTATTGAATCATACGGAACTCTACAAGTTGTTATTCTTTTGGTTTTAATCGGATAATAATTTATAGTATCTTTTTTTTGTGCAGTAAGTGCTTCTGTAATAAAAACAAGAAATATAAAAGATAAAATATTTTTTTTCATATGTAAATTTTGTAAGTGATTGAAATTTCTGCTGTTAATTTGCTGTTCTGTTTATTTAACTTTTTTAGTTGCTCCCTCCCACAACCGAAACACATGCTGGTCGCGAATATCCATGCTTTTCTTCGTTGCAAGATGCACTGCTCTTTTAATCATTCTTGGTTTGTGTAAACTTTTTGTTTGCATGGATATTTCATAAAGCAATTTTGATTATTTTTTTATAATTTTAAATTTAAACACGTAATCTTTATAATGAGGTAAAATTAACTCAAAAAAGATTGTCCCGTATTAAATTTTAATTAAAAGTCCATTAAACTTTCATTAAAATAAAATTGCAATTTAAAGTTAAAAATATGCCCCGATATTATGAATAGACACTAATTAATTCTTAAAATCATATAAAAGGATAATTCTTTGTTCGGAATTTTTCATATCGAAGTCAGGATGTTTACCGGGATTCCTGTCATTTGCATATAAAAAATATTCAAAACCTAAATTCAGATTTTTATAAACTCTGAATAAAATTGATGGTTTGATAATACCTATTAAGTTATTTCCCGGAGTTCCAGAATAAGTTCTCATCCAGTAATAATCAGCCGAAAATCCAACATTAACAAGGTTGCAAATATCAAGAGTGCTTTTGAACTTTCCACCCATTCCTCCACCAAAATTGTAATCTCTGAATTCTGAAGTATCGGGTCCCAATTTTGTGCTGTATCCGCCAAAAGGAACAATACCTAAATGTAAGTTTGTGTAAAGAAATGATTTCTTTCCAACAGGTAATTTAGAGAGTATTCCGCCACTAAAAGTTATATTCCCCAGTTCAAAAGTATTATTATTATTATAGTCATAATTTTGAAATCCGCCGAGCAGCATTTCCATTTTACCGGATTGAACATTTTTACCAAACAGAATTCCATAAGCCGAAAAATTATCAAGTATTCTCTTAGTAGCACCATCACCATTATCTAAAACAATTTTAGTTTCGAAATAATCAAAAGGTTTTCTATTTCTTTTTTCAAATGCGTCGCCATAAACAATGTCCAAACTTGCTAATCCGCTTGCTTCGCCTGTTCCAAAATTTGTTCCATTATTTATTTTTTGAACACCTCCGGCTAACATAATGCTGAGCGGTTCTTTTTGATAAACTTCTTTTGATGTAATTCTAAAAGTTTTTCCTTGAATTATCCTGTTTATTCCTCTCACCGGGTCAATTATTCCTGCAAAGATTTCACGAAACACTCTTTCTGCACCTCTTTTTCTATCATCCAGAATATTTGAACTTATCCTGTAAAGTATTTCTCCGATTAATGCTCCATTAACTGGTGTATTTATAATATCATTATATGAAGGAAGTGTATTTTCGCCAAAATATTCCCACATCAAACTGCCGCCAATTGCAAAAGGAACCGATTCAAAGTAATTGTATCCGCTTGTTCTGGAAGTATTAAAACACATGGCACCACTGTAAGGATGAAATATAAAATTAATACCGAACCTGTCCTTATCCCATTCCCAGCCGGTTTTAATGTTGTGTTTCCATGTATTAATGCTTATTATTGAATAATCCGCATTTAACATATATCTGTCATAAGCCCATGTCAGTGCATTAAACCCGACAACTTCCAAAGCCGGCTTCCAGATTGAATATTTTTTATTGAACAAAGTATCATCATTGAGTAAATTTTCATTTCTATTAAATGATGTACATTGTATCGGATATGACAAGTTTTCGTGATAGTTCAGATGATATGCCAAATCATTTGATTCAAATTTAGGTTGTTCTTTTGAATTTTTATTTATTAAATTATTTACATATTTGAGGCTCTGCGACTGCATTAATATTGGAAGCAGTATTGATAAAATAAAAAAAAATATTTTTTTCATTTGTAACTCCTGACGTTTATACCCCGAATTAATTTACAAACTTTGGGTTAAAGCCCTTTTGGTTTTCGTTTCAATTACCCCAATCTTAATGTCGTGGCAAGTCAAAATTCAAAGCAAAATGGACTTTAGTACAACTTTTAAATAATTCAAGTTAAATTAAGAAATATGTTTTTTGATATTCAACCACTTTTTCATGGTTCATTAAATTATTTTTTTTCAAAAGTATTCTCAAAAAAAAACAATTCAGTTAAAATCAAATTAAGAATACGTTAAGATATGATTAATGAAGGAATACCTGTTATTTGCTTTCTTCGGAATAATTCAAATGATATGAAAGAAAAAATTTCTGCTCTGAATTTCTAAAAATAATATTATGGATACTATGCGTGTAATTTTTACTGCAATACAAAAAATGTTCAAATCCAAGATGAATATTTCTATAGAGTTTTATTGATATGCTGGGATGAACAACTCCGATTAAATAATTTTCTGCATTTCCAACATAGCTATTCATCCAAAAATAATTACCGACAAACTTTACATTTACCACATCAGCAAAATCTATTGAACAATCCAGTTTTGTTTCCAGCCCTCCGCCATAATTGGTAGCTCTTATCTTTGAAGTATCTATCCCAAAAGTTTTACAGTTTCCGCCAAAAGGAACAATGCCAAAATGAAAATCAGCATTAAATTTTATTTTTTTAAAAATTGGCAACTTTGATATTATTCCAACGTTTAAAGCCATTGCGCTTATTTTATAAATATTACTGCTATAAAAATCGTAATGCTGAAATACTCCAACCAACATTTCTTTTTTATCACATTGAACATTTTTACCAAACAAAAGTCCATATCCCGAAACAATATTTAGCCGCAATCTGTTGTTTTCATTTGTAAAGTCAAAGTTGAGTTTAAAAAAATCAAATGGCTTTCTATACCTGTCTTCAAAAGGGTTTCCATAATCGAAATGAAAGCTCAACATTTCAATTACTTTGCCGGTTCCGATTTTTTTCCCATTATTTATCTCGTTAAATCCACCCAAAAATGAGGCAATTAATGGTTCTTTCTGAAAATTATCTTCTTTCGATATTCTGAAAGTATTACCTTTTATAAGTCGAGACAAAGCCATGCTGGGGTCAAGTATCCCACCTATTATTTCTTTGAATACTCTTTCTGCACCTTTAGTTCTTTCATCCAGAATGCTTGAACTTAATCTGTAAAATATTTCGCCTATGAATGTCGCATTAATTGGTGCATATATTATATCATTGTATGAAGGTCGTGAAGTTCTTCCGAAATATTCCCACATAAAACTTCCAACAACTGGAAAAGGCATGGATTCAAAATAACTAAATCCAATAGGGCGTGCAGCGTTGTAATAAGCACTCGTAGAAAAAGGAAGCACAAAGAAACTGTTGCCAAACCTATCACTGTCCCATTGCCAGCGCGATCTTAAATTATTTCCCCATGAGACAAAACCAATATTCGCATTTTTTTCTTTTAAAAAATATTTACTAAATGACCACGATATGACAAATGATTCAGCATTACCTATAGTAAGATTAAAAAGGTAGTGTCTCTTTTTATTGCAGGAGTCAGTATCGGATAATTTGATATTATTTATTTTCGCAGAATCGCAAGCAAATGTATTACCCAATAATTCCGAAGCAATAGGTGAATGAATATTTTTTTCATTTGCACAAAGTTGGTATTTCCATTCAGTATTTTGTTCAAATATTTTTTTTTGGATTTTTTTCGTCAGATGAGCAGTAATTAGTTCGGGAAATATAAATAATATAAACAAAATGAATTTTATTTTCATTTTAAACAAATTATTTTTCACATTTTATATTTAATCTTCAGGTTCAAGAATTCCCTTTGTTCTGTACTCGTTGTATTCTTTCAGAGCCAGCATTTTTTTAAAATTATAAAAAGTATAATAAGGACCATCTATTATAACAATATTCGACAGCCAACTCGGAACCCATCCACCTGGTTCGGTATGAAAACTCTCTATTATTTGCACCATTCCATTCTTTAACGGAATTATTTTCATGCAAGCAACAAATGATGCTACTCTTACTTTATTGTCCTGTGTTGGCAGGTAATTTTTTTCATCAACAAGGTTAACTGTAATAATTTTTGTAACAGGGTCTTGTGTTTGGACGTAATGTGTAACCACATCACGGTCACTCACGGGCCAAGGTGCCTCTATAACACTATAAGTATATCCTTCATTTGGGCTTACTTGTTTTAAAACAATTGCTTTAGAACAACTATAAACCCACTTAGGAAATCCAGAAACTTCATTAAGTATTTTTGAGACTCCCGCCAAAGTGGATTTTGCAAGTATTTCAACTTTTACTTCTTTATAATCAGAGCCCTCTACAAAACGAGTATAAACTTTTATGTCATTTACATCTTTTCTTAATTCCCAATTCTGCGAGTTAACAATAAAAGAGAAAAATGTAAAAGCAAAAAGTAATGTAATAACATAAAATAACTTTATGTTGAAAATTTCTGATAGCTTTTTTGAAGATATAGTTTCTATCATTTTCAGTTTTATTTTTTTTAAAATCTGTTGCATGACTCTTGTATTTAAATACCATGCAAAATTAGGAATAGTAACACTTTATAAATTAAAACCAGATTAAGAATTGATTCATATCAGATTAAGAGTAAAAAAAATAAAATGCTACTAAAACACAAAATCACCAAACAACACCAATAATGTAAAACGCCAAAATCATTTTGGTGGATTTTAGTGTTTTTGTGATTTGGTGGCAAAAGAGGTTTTGAATATTCATTTTGCATATTTTCCCGAATTAATAAATTATTTATGTTTTCTTAATTCGCTTTTAATTGGATTTTCAACGTTGTGATATAGATTTGCGATGTGTTTTTTATAAATAAAAAAATATATAACTAAAAAAAAGGAGGTATTTATGTCATTAATTAAAAGAAATGAATTTATTCCAACATTGCCAATGACAATCAACGATTTCTTTAATCGCGATTGGCTTGATTGGGCAAACAACAATTATTCACTGACAGGTATAAATTTACCTTTAGCAAATATTAAAGAAAGCAAAGATGAGTTTACAGTAGAGCTGGCGGCACCCGGAATGTCAAAGGAAGATTTTAAAATTGAATTGAATGACGACATTCTTACAATTTCTTCTGAGAAAAAGTTTGAAAAAAAGGAAAATGATAAATATGCTAAATGTGAATTTAGCTATCAGTCATTCAGTCGTTCTTTTTCATTGCCTGATGCTGTGAAAGAAGAAGATATTCAAGCAAAATATGAAAACGGAATTTTAAAAATTGTTATTCCGAAAGATGAAAAAGCAAAATTAGAATCACATAAATTAATTAAAATAGCTTAGGTTAAAAAAGCTGTCTTCATACTTTTAGGCAGCTTTTTTTAAAATTCATTAAAAATATCATTTAATCCTTACTGCAAATAAAACATTTCAAACAATTAAAATTCTAAAAAAATGAAAAATAATAAAATGCACCAACAGGTTAAAAATATTAGGAGAACAAATAATATTTCAGGAAATCATGACAGAAAAAGGCATTTCGAGGAAAATATAAAAAGAAAAAATAAATTTCCCGAGTATCCTCTTTACCCCAGTGACGAGGATATTTATTACAAAGAAAAAGAAGTGGATATTAATCCTGATGATTTTTCTATAGCCACTGAGCCAAATAAAAAAAAAGGGAAACCTAATGAAAAAGATTTTAATAATTTATTAACAGGTGACGACCTTGATGTTCCGGGTTCAGAATTGGACGATGAAGATGAGAATATCGGTGAGGAAGATGAAGAAAATAATTATTATAGTTTAGGAGGTGAAAACCATGATGACTGAACTATTGTAAAACTGCTAAATTGTTGAATTGTTGTTTTATCTTTTACATATAACAATCCTTATAAGCTTAGCTTTCGGAACATGCTTAACAATAAAACAATTTGACAATTTAACAATTTTATTTAAACAAAAACTGAGTTTTTAACCGTTTGAAGAATATAATCGATACTAAAAAAATATACATATATATGAAAACAAAAGTAGGATTATGGATTGACCATAGAAAAGCAATTATCTTTTTTATTACCGACAAAGGAATACAAAAGAAAATATTAAAATCAAATACCGAAAGATTTCTAAGTCGCAGTGAAGTAGCTCATGCTGCAAATTCTGTCAGCTTCACACAACCTCCGGCTGATGATATTAAGGAAAGGATTTACATGGAACATTTGGATATTTACTACGATACAATTGCTTCCTGCATCAAAGATGCCGAATCAATATTATTATTCGGACCAGGTGAATCAAAAGGTGAGCTCAAGAAACGTCTTGAAAAAAATAATTCAGGAAGCAAAATTGCAGAAATCGAAACTGTTGATAAAATGACCGACAGGCAGATTGAACAGAAAGTTCAGCATTATTTTAAAAAATAAAATATTTGTTATTGCAAATTTAACTATTATTTATTTTAATGAAATCGCATCATGAATTATGAAAACTTAATTTCAAATGCACTTGCCGGCATAGCCATTGGTGCATTGATAAGCTTAATCTTCGGCATATTGCTGAGCATGTTGTTTACTTTTGACAAAGATTCAGAAACAAGAAAAAAGATTTTCGGAAATGGGCATGGCTTTTCAAGGAATCTAAAAAAACAAATTCAATGAATTTGTTGATGACTTGTTTATTTTTTAGCTATAGTATGGGTCGCTGATTTTTTTCCTTTTGTGTCAGAATTAATCTGAGTGAAGTATCCTTAGTGATATATTTCCATGCCCAGTCAATAAAAATTATTAGTTTATTTCTCAAACTAAGAATTAACATCAAGTGAAAAAGCATCCAAACAATCCATGCAAAGAAACCTTTGAATTTTAAAAATGGCAAATCAACAACTGCCTTCTTATTACCAATTGTAGCCATAGAACCTAAATCTCTATATTCAAATTCAATTAAAGGTTTATTTAATTCAATTGCTTTCATATTTTTCGCCAAACGCCTTGCTTGTTTAATTGCAACATTTGCAAGTTGGGGATGTCCTTTCGGATATTTTGGCGTTTCCATATATGCAATATCTCCTATTGCAAAAATATTTTCACATCCATTTACTTTGTTATTCCGGTTAACTTTTATTCTGTTTTCACGAGTAATTGATGTTTCGTGAATCCCGTCTATTTTATTTCCTACCACTCCAGCCACCCAGATAACAGTATTTGTTTTTATTTCTTTCCCATTACTTAACACTGCTGTTTTTCCATTATAATTATTCACGAATGTCTCAGTAATAATTGTTACACCCATTTCAACAAGATATTTCATTGTAGCAGTCTTTGCTGAATCACTCATATTATTTAAAATAGTTTTACTGCCTTCAACTAAAATAACATTAAATTTTGTGAAGTCGATACCGGGGTAATCTCTCGGCAAAACATTTTTCTTGATTTCAGCAAAAGCTCCGGCTAATTCAACTCCGGTAGGACCGGCACCGACAATCACCAAATTAAGAAATTCCTCTTTTTCTTTTTCATCAAGAGAAATAACATTTTCAAATGTTTGCAAAATATGATTGCGAATTGTAATTGCATCATAAGTTGTTTTTAAGGTCAGCGAGTGCTCCTCTGCTTCAATGTTTCCAAAGAAATTCGTTTTACAACCAATCGCTATTACCAAATAATTATATTTAAAAATCCCTATACTTGTTGTGATTTGATTTTTGCTTCCATCAACAGCTATTATTTCAGCCATTCTTATTTGAACATTCTTTTTATTCCTGAATATATTTCTTAAAGGAAAAGAAATGGTTGAAGGTTCAATTTGTGAAGTAGCAACCTGATAAAAGAATGATTGAAATTGGTGATGATTCAGTTTATCAATTAAAATAATGTCAAATAAATTTTCATCTAATTTTCTTATAAGTTGAACACCAGCAAAGCCAGCACCAACTATTATCACCTTTTTTTTTGTTGTCGTTTTTTCTTTTAACACTTATATTTATGTTTAAATTTAGTCAGTTGTTATTAATAATAATTTGCAGTTTCTAATAACACAAATATAAATTTTATTTAGAAAAATACTTCACTTTTTGTGAAGTTCAAAATTTCCGACAACAAGTTGCAACTAAATTAATCACCTAAATATTTTTCAAATAATTCCCTGCTCCAATTAAGCTGAGTGCTTGCTGATTGCAAAGAAGAAAGAAGCAATGCTTCTGAAATTTCTTCTTTTGTTGCTCCGGCATTAATGGCATCATTAATGTGATGTTCCGTACAATGATTGCACCTTAATACTGACGCAATAGATAATCTGATTAATTCTTTTGTTTTTGGATCCAAAACTGTTTTCTGTTTGGCAACATTCGAAAATTGTCGGTACGCATCACCTAAGGGTGATTTATTAAGATACCATCGAGATTTAATATTCATAATATTTCTCCTTGTATTTTATTTTTTATTATTATTTTACTTCATTAGTGTACCATAAAAATTAAATTTCGTTCTTTGAAATTATTGATAGATAAGGTTTGTAATAAATTTTGGTAACGTGACGATTTCAATTTACCTCATTCATTTTACGTTATTTTATATAAAAAA
>JBAZBZ010000041.1 GCA_041671145.1 Bacteroidales bacterium
CGAATACCTACAGTTATTTTCTTCGATTCGAAAATTTTCGGCACCTTATTGCTTGCATTTAAAATAAAGGTAAATGGTCCGGGTAGTGCTTTTTTCAAGAGTTTATATATAGGCGTACTGAGTTGTCGGGTGTAATCGGAAATGTGGCTTAAATCGTAACATATAAAAGAGAAATTTGCTTTTTCAGGTCTCACACCTTTGATTTGTGCAATTCGTTCAACGGCTTTACGATTGAAAATATCACAACCGATACCATAAATCGTGTCGGTTGGATAAATAATAATACCGCCGTTTTGCAGACATTCTGCAATTTTCCGAACCTGCCTTGTTTCGAGATTCTCCTCATATAACTTTATAAACAGCGCCATGATGTTCAGTCATTAGTCATTGGTCATTAGTAAAAAAAAATCTAAATCGTAAATCCCAAATTCTAATTTTTATAATTATTTTTCATTATTCAAATCATTGGATTTCCTGCATTTTTCGCAATACATTCTTCGCAGAGTTTCGTTTTCGAATATTTGAGTGTTAATATTGCACGGACCGATAAACATATTGCACCATTCGGTATCGGTAAGTATTTCCTCTGAATCAATAATCATCTGTAGAATTTCACTTCTGTCATTTTTATCGGAGAGCAGATATTTTATTTTCAGGTAAAATGTAAGAGCAATCTGATTTGGTTCATCGCGGTTGAGCATTTTTTCAAGGTAATACAGTGAATAATTGTATTTCTCAAACATTATGAAATATTTTGCCAGCGACAACAAAGCTTCATCATCCTCATCATTATTTTCGTAATATTTGTAAATGTAATCAAGCGAACTTTCTATGCCTTTAATTTTGTCTGGAGTTTTGTTATAAGCATCGTTTGCTTTTGAAAAATTATAAAGAAGCAAAAGCTTTCTCATGTTATCCGGACGGGCTTTCAATATTTCTGATTTTGACAATAAGTCAGAAATAAAATCCTGTGAAAGAAATTTTGCATAATCTTCGTTGTCCCTGTTATTAAAAAGGAACGCTTTGTAATTATAATTAATTTTCGAGTCATTGGTTTTTTGGTCGTATAGTTTTTTCAGCCAGTACCAAAGTGAATCGTCGCTGATTTTATTTTCCGCAAAAAGATAATCGAACATAACTTTATTAAACTGCAAATTATAAAATCTCGCATCATCAGGAACTATAAGGTTTGCGTCAATGAGTTCTTTTTTTGAACTTTTCAGGTACCTGTCTAAAAGGAATAATTGTATGATTTCAGCTTTTTTAAGACACGGCATGCAAACATCTTTCTCTTTGCTTAGTTTTTCTTTTGAAGGAATTATTTTTTTATAATCAGCAAGTGCAAGCTCATCAATATTTCTTTCGCTTATTTTAGGTTTTACCGTTAGCTTGAGGTATGCGTAGCGTTGTTGGGCAAGAAGCGGCTCCATCTCGTCGGAATTTTCATTCACATATTTTCTTATTTCAGTAGTATCTTTATCTATCAGAAATTCATATTTTGTATTTTTTATCTGCTGCTTTAGCATATCCCAATTTTCTTTTGCAATAATTTTAAGGGAAATAACAGTGTCCTGATTTTTTTCAAGAGTAGATATAAGTTCCGATGCACGCATATTGAAAAGTCGTTCGTTTATTTCATGCGTTCCTTCAATACTTGCATACGCATCAATTTCCGCATTAATAACTTCATAATCGTATTCCTTTATTGAATCGAACAATGGAGCTAAGCTGGTTTCATCAAAATTATATTTATTTTTTTCAAATACCGCTTTGAAAGTTATGTTTGAAGTTTTTACTGTCGGCTTATACTTACCTGTTAAAGCATCATAAGTATTATACAAATAATTTATTGCTTCACCTTTTGGCGACCACAACTGACCGCAAATTTGCTGAGTTGGAATTATGTCGCAAACTTTTTTGTTTTTTATGATTAATATATTTATTTCTGTTTTTTCTTCAAGTAAATAGTTTGGTGCTTTGCACAGGGGTATTTTTGTCCATTTTTCTTTTGACTTTCCTTTTTTGTTTTGCATTTTCTTGACATCAATTTTGTCGAGGATATCTTTGCTGTAAATCGGCATAGAAACTTTTCCGTTAAAAATACATCCGCCATTTTCTCTTGAAGGAATTACCTTGTCATCCTGCAAATCGCATGAATATATATTTTTAAAATTTACAAACTCAAGGGCAAATCCATCTTTGCTGTCAACAATAAGACGGTTGATTATAGAGGGGTCGCTGAACAAAATAAAAATTGAATCTTTTTCAAGTTTGATTCTGCAATTATACCAATATAATCCGGCATATTTGCAGTTTTCGCAATCTTCGGAATTGTCGGCAGGTTTGAGTTTCCATGCATGTTTTTTATGGGACTTTGGTATATTTTTTTTCGGTTTATAAGAAACAGCATCATAAGAAACTTTACCTTCAAAAGGAAACATCGCGGGATTTTCTTTATAGCTGTATGAGTCATCAACCCCGCCAAAAACCTGCACTCCGTGAATTACTTTTTCTTTGCTGTTGTACGACAAAGCAACACCGGTGATTTTGTATCCTTTAGTTATAATATTTGCATAATGTCCGGGCGAATTAACCCAGCCGAGCATAATATCGTTAGCTGCCTGTTTATATGTAGAAACCACGTGTGTTGTGGTTATACCTTTCTTTTTTTCGTGTTTATATGTTGTTGGAGTATTGATATAAATAAGAATAGCATTTTCACCAACAAGAGCATATTTCCCTCCATAATAATTAACCCTGTTCCATGGGGCTTTTTTTTCTTTATTCCCGAATTGGAAATGACTTAGCTTATTTTTCTCATTTAGATAATTCACATGGTCGCTTGCAGCAAGGTAAAGTATGGAGTCGTTCAGCAATGTATTTAGTCGCTTCGACTGCCTTACGCTGTCAATTTCAAGTTTAACGAGGTGTTCAAGGAATTTTAAATTAACATTACTCTCGTCAAGCAAATCGTTTGGAGATTGTGCTTTGCAAAATAAAGTAAAATTAAAAAATACAAACAGTATTATCGGAAATTTTAATGTTTTCATAAATTTACCAAAAAGAAAACTACTTTATTATTCAAAAATATCAAAAAAAAACAAAAGAACAAAAACAAATTTGAACTTTGAAATGATATAATTATTAACAATTGTTATGACAATTGACGAAAAAGCTGGTTTTCAGTTTATATTAAATGTAAATAAAACGCCATTTGCAATAACATTCTTCGGGGTGTTTATCGGGAGGACAACATATACATTCGGTTTTAATATTTGTATCAATAGTTTCTGCAAAAGAAGAATATTCAATTAATCCGCCTGATTTACATGGATAGTCATCCAGACCTTTGCGTTTTCTGGCGGATTGCACTCTGCAGTCATTCATTTGAAAAACAAAACTTGTAGATGTTTCTTCAGTAATGGATTGTTTGTTGATAGTTGCATACAGGCGGAACTGCAAAGCTTTTTTCAATCCTTCCATCCCCGAATTTTCAGGAAGATTTAAAAATCGTTTTATTGAGCATGCTTCAAAAGGAGAAAATTGTGCCCAACAGGAATCGTTACATCGTTTTGCATCGTTCATTCCTTTTGAAAATTCCACTGTCTGAAACCACACCCCATCATTTGCAAGCCAATTAACAGCAACCTTTTCTTTTAATTCATCAAGCTTTTCTTTTGGCATATTTAACAATGGCGAGGGAATATCATTTTTCATTTCAAAACCTAAAATTTCGGATAACCGTTTCATTTGTATGCCATAGCTTTTTTTGTAAGTTTCTTTAAGAATCTCCTGTGCCTTATCTCTGCCAAACTTATGTTGAACTTCAGCATACCACATTGCATAGTGCATCATGGTCAGGTGAAAATAATCAATTACTAATCGTGCTGTATCCTCGTGATTAAGCTCTTCCTGCGATTTGATATTTTTATTCATGATTTTTCCTGATTTAATAATAGTTTTCAAAAATAAAATATTTTTTATGAAACTCTCTTATTTTACAAATCTTAGCGGGCAAAACTTTTATTTTTTTGCATTTATTTTTTTTAGAATTTGTGGAAATAACATGCCACAGGTTCGCAGATTATATTAATCTGTGGCAAATTTATTATGGGGTTTAGAATAATGCAGATTAAAATTATTTTGCAGTAACTTTAAATTCGGTACGGCGATTAAGTTTTCTTCCCTCTTCGGTATCGTTTGATGCCTGTGGTTGTTTTCGCCCATAACCTATGAAACTCAGGCGGTCTTTATTAATTCCTCTTTTTTCCAGATATTCGACTACAGCTTTTGCACGCTCTTCTGAAAGCCGCTGATTGTATCCATCAGAACCGACATTGTCGGCATGCCCTGATATTTCGATTTTTACTTTGGGCATTTTATTAAGAAACTCAATTATTCTTTCAAGTTCCGATATTGATTCTTTTTTCAGAATGCTCATGTCGAAATCAAAGAATATGTTGTTTAAAACAACTTTTTTTCCGACTTCAACTTTTTTCATGGTAAAGTGCTTCATAACCTCAGTATAATCGGCATCTGAAGGAATATTAAAATTTTCAGATTCAATCAGATAATTATCGGCTTTAATAGCCATTCCGTAGTTTTTTCCTGAAGGTAATGAAACTAAATATTTTCCTGTCTGGCTATTGGCTTCAAAAGAAGCAATAACTTCGTTTTTCTCGTTATCAACAACTTCTATGGTTGCAGGAATTGGTTGCTTTGTTGTTTCGTCTAAAACCTCGCCTTTTATAAGATAGAGCTTGTTTTTAAGTTCAAATGAATACTCTGATGCAAGTTTACTTGAATCGGAACCGTTTTCCTCGGATTTATTAGCAAGATTTTTTTCTTTAAAATATGTCATTTTATATAAATCCATATCACCAAATCCGTTTTCCCTGTTGGATGCAAAATAGCCATGTTGGGCACTTGCCGATAAAACAAAGAAAACATCATCGTAAGGAGAATTAATAGGATAACCAAGATTCACAGGTTCAGACCAAAGACCATTTTCATAAACTGAATAGAAAATATCATAATCACCCATTGTTTTGTGTCCTTTGGAGCTGAAATAAAGTGTTTTTCCGTCAGGGTGAATAAAAACCGATTCCTCATCATAAGCAGTGTTGATGGTTGGTCCAAGTATTACGGCTTCACCCCAAATTCCTTTATCGTTTAGTTTGCTCATGTATATGTCTCTTCCTCCGTACCCTCCAGGTTTGTCGCTTACGAAATAAAGAGTTTTGCCATCGTAAGATAATGAAGCAGAAGATTCGTGATATTTGGTGTTTATATTATCATTAAGTATATACGGCTGTCCCCATTTATCACCGGTAAGCTTGCACTCAAAAATATCGCCGTCGTTATCACTTTTATAAATTAAAAGTTTTTGTCCGTCAACAGAAAGACCGACGGTGGCATCATGAAATTCAGTATTTAAAGGTTCTCCGGGGTTTTCTGGTTTTAACCATTTGCCATTTCCATTTTTGCAAATAAAAATATCTTCGTAATAAACATTCAGCTTAGGGTCAATCTTACCACCTGTGCAATTAGCACGGCGTGAAGTGAACATCAAAGCAGATTCATCAGCATTTATCACAACTCCGTAATCGTCATATTGAGAATTGATATCTTTGCTAAGGTTGTCAATAAAAATTTTCGTTGAATGTTCTGTAAGTTCTTTTCCGTATTTGCATTCTTCAATTCTTTTTTCTGCTTCTTTTTTATTTGCAGCTAATTCAAGAGGTAATGCCTTTCGCAGATATTTATTATAAATGGTAATTGCTGAATCCCATTTCATCTTATACTGGTATGCTTGTCCTAGTAAAAAATAAATGTCGGAAATAATACCGCTGTCAAGCTTCAGAGTTTTGTTGAGGTAAAAAATCGCTTTGGTTTTTTCGTAAGAATTAAGCTCGCATTTTGCTATTTTATAATTAAGCAAAGCATTTGAAGGATTAAAATTATAAGCTTTTTCATAAAACTTAAGTGCATTTTTAAAATAACCGCCGCCTAAGTCGTAATATTTATCGCCTTCAGTAATCGTGGCTTTTATTTCTTTAAGTTCATTTTTTTTATCCGGGAAATTTTCTTTTTCAAATTCAATATTCTGTGAATAGACCTTGATACCAGACAAACTTAAAACCAAAAGAAAAGAAATAGCAAGATATTTTATCATAACTAATCTAGTTTAGAATTTTAACATACAAATATATAACTTTTTAATTTATAGTTTTACAAGGTTAATATTTTTCTTTATTCCTATTGTATCATTTATTATTACTAACACACCTTTAACATCTTTATAGCCGGCAGCAAAATCTAATGCTTTTTGAATGTCGTCTTTTGTTTTAATAATATTTCCTGTGGCAGTTGCGAGAGCATCGGCTAAGAAAGTATCTTTGGAAATTATAACTGCTGCATCGGCTTTGCCGAAACTCAATGAATGTCCTACTGTTCCTGAAGATGTGCAGATTCCTGCGGGTGTATTTTCGGGTTCAATCTGAACGGCAATTTTTTCGCTGAATGGTGAATTGCCTGCATATATTCCTATTTTGCGCGGTTTATTTGTTTTAATAAAAATATCGCCTCCGTTTTCAACAATTATTTCATCGGAGTATTTTAATAATTCAATTCCTACTAATTCACTTATTGCTCCGGCAACAGCAGCCATTGGTCCAACATCGGTTTTTTCTGCTACCTCACACATTTTTTTTATTATATAAGGCACTTCCAATATCTGAAAATTCGCTTTACCCCTATCCCTAAAGGGTGGCGAATTTTCAGATGCTTTGTATTGCGGATACGGCTTTGGTTTTATTGGTGTGAGTGAAGTTAAAAAAGCAGAATCAATTTTAATGTATTCTTCAATTTGTTTTCTGTAGAATTTTACAAGTTCAAGTGCCTTTTCATATAAGTTTACATTTGCCCCAATGCACAAATCGGTTTCGTTCACACATACATTAAAAAAAATAATTCCATCACCTTTGAAATTATCACGATAGAAACGCTTTTGAAACATTTATTATTGAAAATTAAAGTTGAAAGTCCTTAATCAGAAAGCAATACTCATAACATTCAGAGGACAGGATTTTATACAAAGTTCGCAAACCATGCATTCTTCCTTATCGAAAGTAAGCATGCAATCAACAGCACCGAGCTTTAAAGCACCAGACGGACAAACAGCAGTACATGCACCGCAATGAATACATTTATCCTCTTGCCAGATAATTGTTTTATTAAATATTTTATATTTTATTCCCTGCTTTTCAATATATTTCAATCCTTTTTCAATATTTTTTTTGTCACCTATAATATCCATTATCAATTTGCCGGTTTTGGTTAAATCTATATCGGCATGAAGTATGTTCAATTGCAAATCATAATCTTTAATCAAATAATAAGATAATGGCACTGTAACTTTATTCGGTGGAAAGTACAGACATATTTTAATTTTACTCATCATCACCTCCTCTTACATCTAAAGTATTCATTTTATTTTTCAATGGCAGACGGGCAACCGGCAGAGTTAATATGAAACTGCCCTTTGCAATTTGTTTTTTTAATAGCTGAGCTATTTCTCTTGCAACCTTTAAACTTGACAGAGGAGCAGTAGAAACTTTTCTGTTTTTTAATTCAATACTTCCGCTTCTTAGTTCCTGATATGAAACGCTTCGTATTGCAGGACGTTTCCGGCTGGGAACACTATAATCAAAAACACTTGTAAATATCTGACTATCCTTTATTGTTGTTTTTTCAAGAATATCCTCATCTAATATTGGAATAGGAATACCAACACCAATAAAAATACTAACGCCATATTTTTCATATACTGCCGCCCTGATAAAATTAGTATTCATTTGTTTTAAATCACCTATTAATGTGAGAGTACCGGCAGCTCCAAGAGGCACACCGTTTGTTCCGCGATTTTGTTCGGGATTGTGCTGCGTGCCCTCCCATGCAACATATCCTTGTGCTCCGCCTATAAAAATTCTGGTGCCAATGCCAATGGTTCTGTATTCGGGGTCGTTGAGCAAAGGGCTGAGCTGACCGCTTGTTGAATATGTTACATTTCCATAATCGGGAAGCAAAGTTCCCATATATGTATATATTGTTTTATCGCTTGAATTCGTTGCCGCTGCATAATTCTGATATGCATTCCGCGGATTAAAAAGAAATGCCTGATTTATGTTATTTTTATTAATAAATGTTGTTATTTCTTTTAAAGGGTAACAATCGGTTCCTTGAGATTTTGCGCGCAGCTTAATGTTTTTTCCTTTTATCAGGTCTTCGATAACGTGCGCTCCGCCATATTCCATTCCTTTGGTTTCGGAAAGTTCGGTTGCTCCGATATATGCATCAACGGCAGCAAGACCGGCATAAGCAGGTACATCGTTGAGCCATACTTTTGCCATTTTTATAGGAGGGTCGGAATGACCGAAATTTAAAAATGCTCCACTTGAACACATAGGACCGAATGTGGCTGTGGTAACAACATCAACTTCTTTTACCGCCTTTTTAATTCCTTTTTCGGCAACAAAATCAATAATTTCATCGGCAGTCATTATAACCGCTTTACCTTTTTTGATTTTTTCGTTTATTTCCTCAATACTCTTTTGTATCATTTTAAAAAATTAATACGAACGTGGAAAATATTTTTTTATTTTTTATTCTTTGTTTTAGTATTAGTATTTGTATTTGTCGGACTATAATTACATTGTTGTTTAAGATAATTTTCAGCAACAGTAATACCGAGAGAAAAAGCTCTTTCCCAGTCCTTGCATGCTCCATCGTTGTCGCGTATCATTTCCTTTGCAATTGCTCTGTTCAAATAAGCATTTCCGTATTCTGCATTTATTTTTATCGCTTGGTCGAAATCTGCAATAGCTCCTTTGTAATCTTCGAGTTTGTATTTTGCATTGCCTCTGTTGTTGAATGCAAATGAATATTGCGGATTTATTTTTATTGCTTCCGAATAATCATCGACAGCACCTTTGAAATCTTTCATTTCAAATTTCAGGGATCCCCTGTTGTCATAAGCAATATAATAATCGGATTTTAAATTTATTGCCGTGTTGTAATTTGTCATGGCATCATCATTCTTATTGAGTTTCCTGAAAACACCGGCAATATTATCATAAAAAAAAGATATTTTTGGATTTATTGAAATGGCTTTTTTATAATCTTCCAAAGCTCCGTTATAATCCTCGAGTTGTTTTTTTACACTCCCTCTGTCATTGTATGCATAAGCATATTCGGGATTCCAATTTATTGCGGCATTAAAATCTGACAAAGCGGCTTTTAAATCATTTTTCTCAAATTTAATAGTGCCCCTGTAATAAAATGCCTGTGGATACATGAGGTCTTTGTTTATTGCTTTTGTAAAATCATTTATTGCTCCCTGTTTGTCATTTATGTAATTTTTTGCAAGTCCCCTGTTAAAATATGCTTTAGCATAAGTGGAATCGCTTGAAATATATTTATCGAAATCTTCGATTGCTCCTTTATAATCTTTGATTTCCATTTTTACGCTTCCTCTGTTGAAAAGAGCTTTTATTAATGCCGGTTTTTGCCCTATCGCATTATCGAAATTCATGATTGCTTTTTGATATTCTTTTGCTTCAAAGTTTTTTATTCCCTCATTATACAGCTTCTCGGCTAATTGAGCGTCAACTCCGCCGGAATTAGATGTTTGCCCCGATACATTAAAAAATATTGATAAGGCAAAAATGAATGTGAAAGTTATTTTTCTCATATAAAAGAAATTATTGTTTGTGATTTTTATTATATTATAAATTGCCAAATTGTTATTTTTATATTTTACATTATTGCTTATGGTTTACATATAACAGTTTATCAATAAAACAATTTAACAATTTTATTTCAGCAAAAGTTATTTTTTTACCGGTTGAGGTATTATTAAATTAATGTTCAAAATTAATAAAATAATTTTATTTACCTTAATTCATAATTTTATTAAAATATCAACTATAACAAAAGCAGCAAAAACAATACCTGCAATGCCGTTCATTGTAAAAAAAGCAACGTTTACTTTTGACAGGTCGTCTGATTTAATTAATCTGTGCTGGTAAACAATGCATAAAATAAATATTGAAGTACCAAGCCAGTAAAATATTCCAAAATCACCATATATGCCAATAATTATTAATAATGTTGAAGATAGCAAATGCAGAAAAGCAGAAAATTTTATTGCCTTTTTAATTCCAAGTGATGCGGGAATGGAATACAAATTGTTTTTTAAATCAAAATCTTTATCCTGCAATGCGTATATTACATCAAAACCGCTAACCCAAAACAGTACTGCGAAAGATAATAAAAGAGGAACAACGCCGAAGTTTTCTGTAACTGCCAGATAAGCACCAATTGGAGAAAACGACAATCCCAAGCCCAAAACAATGTGGCATAAAGAAGTAAAACGCTTGGTGTAACTGTATCCTAAAATTATAATCAACGCTACGGGTGAGAGGTAAAAACATATTTTATTTATTAAAAAAGTTGTTGCAACAAATAACAGCGAGGTTGCAATAGAAAAAAATAAAGCAGAGCGTATTTTAATAACTTCTTTTGGCAGTTCTCTGTTTTGTGTACGCGGATTTTCTTTATCATATTTTAAATCTATTATTCTGTTGAACGACATTGCCGCACTTCTTGCAAATACCATACACAGCATTATTAACAATAAAACCATTGGCTCAAATTTCCAGTTTTGTGCCCGCAATCCCAAGAAATATCCGAGCATTGCAAACGGAAATGCAAATATTGTATGTGCAAATTTTATGAGACTTAAATAATCGGATATTTTTTTTAAATTCATGTTATATTTTAATTCTTTTTGTAAAAATAAACTAATTTTAAATTATTGAAATTATTTTTGCGTGATAATAAAAATAAAAGTCATCAGTTATTAATATGAAGTATGAGATACGATGTATAAAAATCCTACTTCATACTTCTTTCCTCATACATCATTTTATTTCAATTTTATTTTCTATTTTTACATTTATGAATTTATAAACCATGGGAATTTTATCAAAAAAAATATTAAAAATATTATTGTTACAAAGTATTTTGTTGATTGCTATTTCAACAAAATCACAAAATACAAAAATACAGGATTTAGATAGTAATAAAGGTTCTCGGCAAATTAATAATCAATTGCCGGGCGAAGAAAATAATAAAGCAATTATTGATGAAAATTTTAAAATAAATATTATTAAAACAGCTTATGGCGTTAAAGTTGAATCTAACGAAATTATAGAAAAGATTGATGTTTACGATTTGAATGGAAAATTATATAAATCTTTTACGCCAAAAAAAGAATTGGTGGATATGAAATTAAAACTTTCAACTGGCACATATATAATCAGAGTCAGAACTTCCAGTAAAGATTGTTATAAAAAAATAGAAAAATAATGATTCTTGATTTTTTATTATTGCCCAAGATATGCTTTGAGCAATTTGCTTCGTGAAGTATGTTTAAGTCGTCTTATTGCTTTTTCTTTAATCTGTCGTACTCTTTCTCTGGTAAGGTCAAATTTTGCACCGATTTCATCTAACGTTAAACCATGATTTTTGCCGATTCCATAATATAAATTAACGACATCTCTTTCTTTATCTGTTAAAGTTGCAAGTGAACGTTTAATTTCTTGTTGCAATGATTCGGTAATTAATAAGCTGTCTGTTGGTTGATTTTCCGGCGAAACATAAACATCAAGCAAGTTAGAATCTTCTTCCTGAACCAATGGAGCATCCATGGAAACATATCTGTTTGAAACTTTAAGAGTATCCACAACTTTATCTTCAGGTATTTCTAATGCTTCGGCAAGTTCCGGAATAGTTGGCGTCCTTTCAAATTTTTGTTCGAGTTTTGAAGATTCTTTTGATATTTTGTTTAATGAACCCACCTGATTTAAAGGTAATCTAACAATTCGCGATTGTTCGGCTAATGCCTGCAAAATGGATTGTCGTATCCACCATACTGCATAAGAAATAAATTTAAAACCTCTCGTTTCATCAAATCTTTTTGCTGCCTTTATTAACCCTAAGTTTCCTTCATTGATAAGGTCGGGTAAACTCAAACCCTGATTTTGATATTGTTTTGCAACAGATACTACAAATCGAAGATTTGACTTAGTAAGTCGTTCCAATGCCATTTGATCGCCTGCTTTGATTTTTTGGGCAAGCAGAACTTCTTCTTCCGTAGTAAGCAGTCCTTCTCTTCCTATTTCCTGTAAATATTTATCAAGTGATGCAGTTTCACGGTTGGTAATTGATTTTGTGATTTTGAGCTGGCGCATACCGTATTCTGTTTTTTTTAATTAAACCTGTTATTTTAAAAATCCGTGCAATTTGAAATTTTTTAAATGCTGTTGCAAATATTTTATTGTTAACTTTTCAGTAAGTTATTAACAAAATTTTATTCGATAATAAAATAAACATTAGGGCACCTCTAAAAACTCGCCTCTCTTCGTTGGATTTCAAACATACAACATCTAACTTCCAGCTTCACTAATCCAATACAATAAATAACATTAATTTAAATAAACTATAATTTAAATCTTTAAATATTCACAATCTAAGGCAAATTATAGTCCGAAACCATAATATGCTCTTGTTCCATTAGGATAAACACCTTCAATTAATATGCCACCTTTTTTATTTTCAAATGATTGTTTTAAATCTTCTTTGTTATTTATCGGCTTTTTGTCAATAAGAGTGATTATAAAACCCTCTCTTATGCCTGCATTACGAAGTTTACCTCCATCTATTTTTTTTATTTTCACTCCGCTTTCGATACCGAGCCGCTTCTTTTCTTCTTTTGTAACAGGTTCAAATGTTGCACCAAGCATTGAAATTATTTCCGAATTTTCTTTTTTTACAATTTCAGTATCACCATTTTCATTCTTCAATACTACTGATATAACCCGCTCTTCCGAATCTCTTTTTATTGTAACATTTATTCTGTCTCCGGGACGAAATTTAGAAACCTGCTCCTGCAATTCGGAAGTGTTACTAATTTTAATATCATTAATCTTAAGTATAACATCACCTTTGCGAATACCTGCCAAATCTGCAGCACTATTGTTGCTTACTCCGTCAACATATACACCGTCAGTTTCTTTCAGCCCTTTTTCATCTGCCAAACCAGAATCAATATTTTTTATGTTTATGCCAAGCAAAGCTCTTTTAACGGCACCGTATTTGAGTAAATCATCCATAACCTTTCTTACTATGCTTACTGGTATTGCAAAAGAATAACCTGTGTATGAACCTGTATTGGAAGCAATAGCCGCATTAATTCCTACTAATTCTCCTTTTGTATTCACCAAAGCTCCTCCGCTGTTGCCTGGATTTATTGCCGCATCAGTCTGTATATATGATTCGATAACAGGACCATCACCCATGACACCGATATTTCTTCCTTTAGCACTGACAATACCTGCCGTAACGGTTGATGTAAGATTAAAAGGATTGCCAACTGCCAGAACCCACTCACCGACTTTCAAACTGTCAGAATTTCCGAATCGCAGGTAACTTAAACCGACGGCATCAATTTTTAGCAATGCAAGGTCGGTTATAGGGTCGGTTCCTATTATCTGCGCTTTAAATGTTTTTTTGTTATTGAGAGTAACTTCAATCTGGTCAGCATTGTTAACGACATGATTATTTGTAACAATATAACCGTCATCAGAAATTATCACTCCAGAACCGCTACCCATTTCTGGTTTTGGTGAGGGATTTATATTTCTGTCATTAAAAAAATCGTGAAAGGGATCTCCTTCAGGAAAGGGATTATAATAATTGTGATTTTGGCTAAACTGCGTTTTAACATGCACCACAGCATGAACCGACATCTCGGCAGCTTTCGTGAAATCAGGATAATTACCGTCAGAAATAGAATAATTTGCTTTGAAGAAATGAGTTTCTTCGGGTTGAATTCCCATTTTTATCCTTTGTGTTTTTTCGATATGTTTGCCTGCACCAATTGCAAACAATCCTCCCATAAACCCAATTAGAAAGGTAAATAAAATTTTATTGAACATGGTTTTCATTTTAAATTATTTTTTATAAAATTATTAACGCAACAATAATTCCATTTCTTTTGTTGCTTCTGTTAAAAATTGTTAAACAAATTATTTTAGTTTTGCAACAACTATTATAATGTCATACATCCGGTACTTTTTTATCCTCGTTAAAGGCGACATTTTGGCAGAAAAATTTAATATAGATGTTGATTTATGTAGAGAAAAATATATTAAATCAATTTTCAGAGAACAAATATTAAAAGACACTCAATTATGTTTATAAATAGTAAAGATTATAATTGTTTAAAAAATATTATTGAGTCAATAGATAAATTCAGAAATATTGCAAGATGACTCGTAATGTTGAGGGATTCTGTAACAAGAAAATAATTTATTTTAATGCTCTTTTTCTTTCACCCTGCAATTTTCCAGACATTTCTTTTTACATGAATTATCGCATGGTTCAGTATGAATCATTACCATGGTTTTTGGAAAATTTTCTCTTATTCTTTTTGTGATTTCATCGCAAATATCGTGGGAACTCTGAACGGTCATATTTGAATCAACAATGAGATGAAATTCCACAAACCTTTCGTCACCTGCTTTTCGGGTTTTGAAATTATGAAAACTGTAAATATTCGGACGCATTGAATTAATAATTTCAATAACTTTTATTTCTTCTTCTTTAGGTAAACTCGAGTCAAGTAGGCCGCTAACAGATTGAACTGTCAGTTCGTACGCTGCTTTAATTATAAATAATGCAACAGCTATTGCAATTACAGGGTCAAGCCAGTTTATATTTATTTCAGAAAAGAAATATCCTGTTATTGCGATAATTCCTAAACCAACTCCAACTCCCAGTGAAGTATAAACATCAGTCAGTAAATGCCATGCATCAGCTTTCAGAGCAATTGAATCAGCTTCTTTACCTATTTTAAATAGTTTTCGTGATACGAAAACGTTAACAGCTGAAGAAATCAGCATAATAAATATTCCCAGATGAATTTTTTCGATTCCCGAAGGGTTCAACAGTTTGTCGATAGATTCGGAAATTATCCAGCCGGCAGCAACAAAAATCAAAAACGCTTCTATTGCACCTGAAATATTTTCATATTTACCATGTCCGAATGGATGTTTATCATCTGGTGGTTGATTTGATTTTTTAACAGCAAAAAGAGCAACCACTGAAGCCAAAAAATCGATTGCAGAATGTATGGCTTCTGAAATTACGGCAACCGAACCTATTATAAGTCCGATAACAAGCTTGAATAAAACAAGTGTAAGGTTTGAAATAACAGATAATTTTGCTACGCCAATTTTTTTCTTTTGTAAATCCATTTTAATAAATTTAAAAATAAACCCCGTGAGAATTATGTCCCACAGGGCTGTTTCCTGCTGCTCTTAATTGAGCCCGACTGCCTCGCGTGTATTCGGAGCGTCTGTTCAAAATTGTTCGATTTTAAAAAATATACCGATACAAATATAATAAAGGGCAAAACAATTGCAAAAAAATATTATTTTAGCATCGAAAATAAAAAATCAATTATCAACTAAGCAAGTGTGGAAAAAACGACAATTTAGCAATTAAACAATTTAACAATCATAATAAGCAGCAATTACAATTACATATAAAATTTAAATACTATGAGAAAAATATTAATATCAATTACAGCAATATCTGTATTTTTATTTTTGGGATGTAAATCGGGAAGTAAAAAAAAGTTAGACCTTAAAGGAAATATAACAATCGCAACAGCAGAAAATACAAGTGCATTTATAAAAAATATAACTGGAGAATTCATGAAAAATTATCCTAATATTAAAATTGATGTCATTGCTATGGATGCGGATATGTATGTGGAAAGTGCTCTTTTAAATGAGATGATAAACATTGGGGTGATTACAGTAAATTCGGCTCAAAGTGAAGCAAAAAGAAAAATTAATTCTTTTTGCTTTGCACAAGATGCAGTGGTTGGTATTGTAAATTCAGAAAATCAGGTTGTTGAAGCACTGTTAAATAAAGGAATCAGTAAAAAGGAATTTGAGAATATTTTTATAAACGGAAACAATGTTAACTGGGGTTCGTTTGGAAATTCAAAAAACAAAGATATTGTAAATACATATATTCGAGGAGATGAATGTTCCGATGCTGAAGCATGGGCTGATTTTTTGGGTAAAAAAACAGCGGATTTGAAAGGAACAAAAGTTGTTGGCGGAAATAATATGCTCTCTGCGGTTGAAAAAGATAAGAGCGGAATTGGGTATGTCGGTTTTAATCTCGCTTATGCTTCTTCAACAAAGTATGAAAAAGAAGGAATAAAAATCATTCCCATTGATAAAAACGAAAACGGAATACTTGATGATAATGAAAATTATACTTTCAGAAAAGACAGCATTTTAAAAGCAATTTTTCAGGGAAGATATCCTCATGCGTTGACAGAAGATATTCTTATAATTACTAAAAAAGAAAAAGCAGATGACATTACTTCGGAACTTATTAAATGGGTGCTTACCGATGGGCAGGCATTTATTAATGAAGCCGGATTTGCTAAAGCTTCAAATAATAAAATTCAGGAGTCGTTGAATAAATTTAAAAAATTAAAATGATAAAAAATATTTCTATTCCTAAGGGAACACGCGACTTTTCACCCGAAGAAGTTGTAAAGCGAAAATATATTTTCAATACAATTGAAAAGATTTTTCAACTTTATGGCTACATGCCAATTGAAACTCCTGCAATGGAAAATCTTTCCACACTTACCGGAAAGTACGGAGATGAGGGCGACAGATTGATTTTTAAAATTCTTAATTCTGGAAATTTTCTTAAAAATGTTGATTTATCAGAAAAAAATCAAAATAAAATCGGAGCGCAAATTTGCGAAAAAGCCCTGCGTTATGATTTAACAGTTCCTTTTGCACGTTATGTTGTGATGAGGCAAAATGAAATTACTTTTCCTTTTAAGCGGTACCAGCTCCAACCGGTGTGGCGTGCCGATAAACCACAGAAGGGACGATACAGGGAATTTTTTCAGTGCGATGTTGATGTTATTGGCAGCAACTCATTGTTAAATGAAGTTGAATTAATTCAGATTATTGATAAAATTTTTAATGAAATCGATATTAATGTTAAAATTAAAATAAACAACAGAAAAATATTAAGCGGCATTGCCGAAATTATCGGCGAACCAGAAAAGATTACCGATATTACTGTTGCGATAGATAAAATCGAAAAAATAGGATTAGATAAAGTTGTTGAAGAACTTTTAAATAAAGGAATAAGTCAAGAAGCAATAGAAAAATTAAAACCCGTAATAAATATCAAAGGCATTACAAGCGAAAGAATAAAACAACTTAAAGATATTTTAATAAATTCCGAAACCGGCATGAAAGGCATTGAAGAAGCCGAATCTATTTTTAATTATATGAGTTTAATTCCAATAAAATCCGAAATTGAACTTGATTTGAATTTAGCAAGAGGATTAAATTATTACACTGGAACAATTATTGAAGTTAAAGCAAAAGATTCGGCAATTGGCAGTATTTGCGGCGGCGGTCGCTATGATGATTTAACGGGAATTTTCGGATTGCCTGATGTCTCTGGTGTGGGAATTTCTTTCGGTGCCGACAGAATTTATGATGTTTTAACAGAATTAAATCTTTTCCCCGAAAAATCTGGTGTTACAACAAAACTTCTTTTTATAAATTTCGGTAAAGAAGAAGAAAAATATTGTTTAAAAATTATTTCCGAAATCAGAAATGCAGGAATAAGTTCAGAGCTTTACCCCGAATCCGCTAAACTAAAAAAGCAAATGAGTTATGCCGATAACAAAAAAATTCCTTTTGTTGCTCTTATCGGAAGCGAAGAAATGCAAAACAATTCAATTACTCTCAAAGACATGAAAAGCGGTGAACAAAAAAAGATGAGTATTAGTGATTTGCTTGAATTTTTAAAAGAGCAGAAATAAATTTTCGTATTTGAAATTGTTTTATAAAATAGGTGCCATCTTTCGAAAAGATGGCATCTATACATTAATTGGGAATATGTGGCTTTTTATTATTGTTATTTTACTGAATCCACTATAGCTTTAAAAGCTGCGGGTTCATTCATTGCCAAATCGGCAAGTGTTTTTCTGTTTATCGTTATGTTTGCTTTTATAAGCTTGCCTATGAATTCAGAATATGACAATCCGTACTGACGGACACCTGCATTAATTCTGGTAATCCATAGTGCTCTGAAATTTCTTTTCTTTTTCTTTCTGTCTGCATAAGCATATTGCAAACCTTTTTCGACAGTGTTTTTTGCTACTGTCCAAACATTTTTTCTTTTTCCGAAATTACCTTTTGCTAATTTCAGAACTTTTTTTCTTTTGTTGCGTGCCGCAACTGCATTTACTGACCTTGGCATATTTTTTTTGAGTTTTTTGGTAACCAGCGTTTCCTTTTAACAGAAAATCTTTTTAGCTGTGTAACCGGGTTAATACTAAAATTTAACAAACCATTTTTCTATTTTGAAAGCATTGCTTTAATATTTTTTGCATCTGCTTTATCAACCGTAGAGGTCTTGGTTAAATTACGTTTTCTCTTTTTTGTTTTCTTGGTTAATATATGGCTTTTGAAAGCATGTTTTCTTTTAACTTTTCCTGATGCTGTTAAAGAAAATCTTTTTTTTACGCTCGATTTTGATTTTGTCTTTGGCATTTATTTTTTCTTTTTATTTATTAGAAATTATATTAGTTGATTTTCAAAATAACATATATATTAAAATTAAGTTTATTTCTTTTTCGGTGAAATTATCATCATCATTCTTTTTCCTTCAAGTTTGGGTAGTTGTTCTACTTTTCCCCATTCTTCAAGAGCTGCTGCCAGCTTCAGAAGTATTATTTCGCCTTGTTCCTTGTAAAGTATGGAACGACCTTTAAAAAACACATCAGCTTTTACTTTTGCTCCTTCTTTCAGGAATTTAACTGCATGATTTAATTTGAAGTTAAAATCGTGTTCATCGGTGTTAGGTGTAAACCGCAATTCTTTTGTAATTACCTGTGCTGTTTTTGATTTCAATTCCTTCTGTTTTTTCTTTTGTTCGTAAAGAAATTTTTTATAATCTATAACTTTACAAACAGGAGGATTCGCAGTTGGAGAAATTTCCACAAGGTCCAAGCCTAACTCATTTGCTATTTCAAGAGCTCTTGTTGTCGGAACTATTCCTTGTTCTACATTGTTTCCGACTAATCTGACATGTGTAACAGTTATTCTGTTATTTATTTTATGTGCGTCTTCTTTTTTAAAACGGCTATCGCGTCTCTGATAGCGATTGTCTCCTTTGTTTTTGTTGAAAAATGTTGTTGCTATAACTTTGTCTCCTTTTTTAGTTAATACTCTGTTTAATTATTTTTTATTTTTCAGATTTCTCTAAAAGGTTTTTAATTTCTTTATTAATTATTTCGGCATATTTTTCAATAGTAAAAATTCCTAAATCACCTTCTTTATGTTTTCTGACAGAAACGTTATTATTTTCCTGTTCTTTCTCACCGACTATAAGCATATAAGGAACTTTTTCGATTTCAGCATCACGAATTTTCTTGCCTATTTTTTCATCTCTTTCATCAATTTCGCTGCGAATATCGTAATTATTCAGCAAATTTAAAACTTTTTTTGAATATTCATTAAATTTTTCGCTGATTGGAAGAATTATTGTTTGCACAGGAGCAAGCCAAAGCGGGAAGTTTCCGGCACAGTGTTCAATTAAAACTGCCACAAACCTCTCCATTGAACCGAACGGAGCGCGATGTATCATCACAGGGCGATATTTAGTATTGTCGCTTCCCGTATATTCGAGTTCAAATCTTTCCGGTAAATTATAATCAACCTGAATAGTTCCAAGCTGCCATTTTCTGCCTATTGCATCTTTCACCATGAAATCGAGCTTTGGTCCGTAAAATGCAGCTTCACCGATTTCAATTTTTGCTTTCAGACCTTTTTCTTCTGTAACTTCAATAATTGCTTTCTCTGCTTTTTCCCAGTTTTCATCGGTGCCGATATATTTTTCTTTGTCATTTTGGTCCCTCAAAGAAATCTGAACTGTGAAATCTTTGAAATCAAGAGTTTTGAAAATATAAAAAACAATGTCAATTACACCTTCAAATTCTTTTTTTACCTGCTCCGGTGTACAAAATATATGTGCATCATCCTGTGTGAAACCTCTTACTCTTGTCAATCCATGCAATTCGCCGCTTTGTTCGTAGCGATATACTGTTCCGAATTCGGAAAGACGCAACGGCAAATCTTTATATGAACGCGGTTTGCTTTTATAAATTTCGCAATGATGTGGGCAGTTCATTGGCTTAAGCATAAACTCCTCGCCTTCAACAGGTGTTTTTATTGGTTGAAAAGAAGTAGCTCCATATTTTTCATAATGACCTGAAGTTATGTAAAGTTCTTTTCCGCCAATATGAGGAGTCATAACAGGAGTATATCCCGCTTTTTTTTGAGCAATGCGCAGAAAACTTTCTAGACGTTCTCTTATTGATGTTCCATTAGGTAACCACAATGGCAAGCCTAAACCTACTTTTTGTGAAAATGTGAAAAGTTCAAGTTCTTTACCAATTTTTCTGTGGTCGCGTTTTTTTGCTTCTTCAAGTAAAACAAGGTAATCCGTCAGTTCTTTTTGCTTTGGAAAAGTAATTCCATAAACACGTGTGAGTTGTTTTTTTGTTTCATCACCACGCCAATATGCACCGGCAACATTTAATAATTTAATTGCTTTTATTTGAGAAGTGTCGGCTAAATGAGGTCCGCGGCAGAGGTCGGTGAAATTACCACTTGTGTATAATGAAATTGTTCCGTCTTCTAAATCTTTAAGTAAGTCAAGCTTGTATTCATCGCCCTTTTCAGTAAAATATTTTATTGCTTCCTGTTTTGAAATTTCTTTGCGTACAAATTTATTTTTTTGCTTTGCAATTTCAAGCATTTTATCTTCGAGCTTCTTAAAATCATCTGACGAAATAGTTTTATCGCCTAAATCAATGTCGTAATAAAATCCACTTTCTATATTTGGACCTATTCCGAATTTTACACCGGGATAAAAGAATTCAATTGCCTCTGCCATTATATGTGCTGAAGAATGCCATATAGTTGCTTTTCCTTCATCATCATTCCAAGTAAATAAAGTAACTTTCGCATCATTATTGATGGGGCGTGTTAAATCCCAGATTTCATTATTGACTTTTACTGCCAATACATTTCTTGCAAGCCCTTCGCTTATGCTTAAAGCAATGTCCATTCCTGTAATACCTTCAGGATACTCTCTAACTGTATTATTTGGTAAAGTAATATTTATCATTATCTGATTTTATTAAATAAAAATGCAAATTTAAAAAATAAAGACAAGAAATACAATCGAAATTATTTTAAGGAAATTGGGAGCAACTTATTTTGTAGCGTTATCACTACTTAGCCATCTCTCAATATCAGATTGGTTAAGGAAAACATATTTTACTTTGTTTTCAACAATGCCATTGTTTAGCCAAAATATTGCAGGGATATGAACACCACTTAATTTTAAAAAATCGTTACCTAAAAATAAACTATGTGGTATTTCTTCGGCATGTGTTTCAGCCCAAAAATCTTTATAATCTTTTTTGTCGCCATTTAATATGAAATAAATAGGAATTTTAGGATTTTTCTTTTTTATAATATGTAGTTTGTATGCTGCTATTTTGCAATGAGGACAAGTTAAACTAAGAAAAGCAACAATTATTTTGCCTTTTGCTAAATCATCTTTTGGCTTTTCGACTTTAGTGTTTTTATAAATAAGCTCAAGTTCTAACTTGTACCCAATTTCATCATTATTAACAATAGATGATGAAAAATTAACAGGATTTAAAATGTATGGCGTGGTTAAAGCAGCAATGCTAAATAATACCAATAAATATTTTCGATGTTTTTCAAAAAAATCAGAAGTGTTATTTGTATTTAATAAAAATATAATTAATAAAATTAAAACTATGTTTTTTACAATTGACTCAATTGGGGTTAATTTCATTGCGTTTCCCAAGCAATTGCAGTTTCCATTGTTTCCATAAATTAGTAATTCTGCAAATAAGTATAATGTAAAAAAGATAAGTAATACTATTGTGGCTTTGTATGTAACTTTATTTAATTTAATATTTAAAATAAATAAAATTCCGATTAACAATTCAATGAAAATAACAAACCTTGCAATAAACGGAGATATAAACCAGTTAAAAAAATTTGTGTCCACAATTTTTAATTCTAAAATTTCAATGGGATATAGCTTTAAATATGCGGATAGAATAAAGAATAATCCAATTATTACACTTAAGAAAATGCAAAATGTTTTTTTAAACATAAAAATCAGCAGTTAAAATAAAAAAGGGCGTTATATTATATAATAACACCCTTCTTTATTTATTTTTGATTATTTAATGGCGCATACAATATCCATTGTAGCATCACTTAAAGCTTCGCACGATGTTTTTGCCTTTTTCTTTGTAGCTTTAAAAGTTGCAGTAGAAACAGGTTGTCCGCTTATAGTGCATTCACAAGAATAATCTTTTTTGCATGAAGTAAATGTAAACATTGCTCCTGCAAACAATGCAAGTGCTAATACAGATGTATTTTTTTTCATAATGTAATTTTTTTAAGTTAATACTTTAATTGGTTAAATTTCAATCGCAAAGATAAAATTATTATCTTAATATAATGACATAATAATATTGCTTTTTTATTATAAGGGTGGTTTATTTCATGAAAGAGGTAATTTTTCTTATAAAAGTAGATGATAAAAAACAAATGAAAATATTATTTTGATTATTAAAACCAAATTGATACTTTTGCACTTCGAGATTTTTTTCGGGCCCATAGCTCAGTTGGTTAGAGCAACAGACTCATAATCTGTGGGTCCCTGGTTCGAGCCCAGGTGGGCCCACAAACGCCGAGATGCAAGACACGCAAGGGTTTTAGCATATTCGGCGTTTGTTTTTTTAACCCGAAAAAACATCGAGGTGAAGTCGAGGTGAAGTTCAGGGTGAAGCAACGAGGTGAAGTTTTGTTTAAATCTTTCATCTTTCCAGTGTTTTTTCGTTGTTTTTATTTCTGATTTTTTCTAATTCATCCTCTCTGCTCTCAGTGTCATGCTCAAACATTTTAAATTTTCTTGCAGTATGTGCAATAACTTTTTTATCAACATAATGTTGTTCCATAACCTGTGTTCCGCTATGCTTTGTAATTAACCTTGCATTATCAATTCCCATAAATCCGCTTAATCGGCTGATATATGTTTTGCGTAAACATTTATAACTTAAATGTCTTCCTGTTTTTAATAACTTATAGTAATGTGAAAAAGAGCGAGATATAAACCTATTGATTATATCTCTCTGCATTGTTTCTTCGGGAGCTAAAATATATTTATCGCTTCCCTTGTATTTTTCAAATCCAATCCGCAAAAGTAAATCTTTGAGTTCATCTGTAATAGGAACATATATCGGTTTCGGATTTTTCATCTCCTGATCCTTTTGTCTGCTGACTTTGAAATCTGTCGCTTTGATGTATAAAAAATTGCCCTTTTCATCTGTAAATATATCATTCCATTTCATTTGCACTATTTCCTCGTTTCTGCGTCCTGTCAACAATCCTAACTCAATAGCATCTTTCACCCACGACTTATACATATTTCTTATTTTTCCTGTGCTTAATGCATTTTTACCAAGTTCCTGTTTTTGAATTATCTCAAGCAAATTTTTGTATTCTTCTTCGGTTATGGTTTCAATATTCGGATTAACGGGTTTTCGAGGAATTGTTTTAAACGGGTTTTTTGCCTGATAACCTTCGTTAATATGGTAGTTATAAAAGCTGGTTAATTGTGTCATTACCCTGTTGTAGCTCGCATTTGAGAGTTTTAACTCATTCAAAATATAGCTATGAAATTTCCCTATTATTTGGTCATTAACATCTTCCAGTGTTAGCTCATTTGGGTTATAACCGTTTTTCTTTAAGCAAATTACGAAATGTTTAAGGTTTCGCTCAATGTCCTCTATATATCTTTTATCTCTTATTTCTATTTTATATTCCGGAACTATTTCGGGGTCGTTGTGTAAATATCCAACATACCGAGCCATTGCGTTAATTAAAAGTTTCGGCTCATTATTTTTTTCAATTTTAACTTCTTTTTTTTGTATTTCATTTTTGCTTTGTGTCTCAACTTCTTTTTGCGTTTCAACTTCTTTTTCAACTTCAACAATATTTTCTTTATTGTAATTCCCTTCCTGCACTTCTTTTCTGAATTCTATTGCTTGTTTTATGGCTTCATTTATATCTCGTGTTTCAAACTTTTTTGTTTTTCGTTCGTTCTTTTTTCCGGGAACATTCACGTAGCACTTAAATACGTGCCTGTCGCCATTTGGACAATTTTTTAATGATTTGCCTGTGGCTTTGCAGATGTCCTGCATATTCGTTTTGCATTTATAACAATACACGTACAATCCTTTGAACCTCTTGGTTGGCGGAATGTGTAAAGGTTTTATGTTTTTCATGTCGTGCATCATAAACACATTTATATATTTTGCAAGCAGTTTATAAATGCTATTTCATTTGCCCCTTTTTGGTCATACTCTATAACACTTTTAGGGGGTTCTTTATAGCTGTTTTGTGTTGTGTTAATTGTTGAATTATCGCAATTTTGTTGCGTGAAATAACTTTTAATTTTTACAGCTTCAAATTCTTCTTTTAAAACATAATGTTTGTTTGAGCCAATATCGCACAAGAGCCGAAGTCCATTATTTAGACACCATCTCCTGACGGAACGACGGGTTTTATATTGAAGATTTTTTTGAATTTCTGATATGTATATTCGTTCATTCATTTTTTGAAATACATTTTATATTTCAATAGTTATCTCTTTATTATTTTTATTTCGGACTTTATTCAATTCCTCTTCCCTCACATTTTCCTTACTCTCAATTTCATTAGTATATTCAATTTCCTTTTCTGGGCTGATATTTAAGATGTAATCAGTTGCCTTTTGTGCCTGAGAACTGGCGTAAACAATAAATTTCTTGTCATTCTTTAATCTTTCAAGCCAACCCTGAATATATGAAGCGTTGTTTTCAAGCTGTTCAATCGGGATATTTGCATAAGATTTTAAATAAGAAGCGCCCATTTCGGCTGTTAATTCTTCAATAGCATATTTATCAGTTCGCATACCTTTACTTTCTAAAAGTTCTTTGCGATTTAATCTCTCGCCGTGTCCGGTACTATGAACCAATTCGTGAAATATAGTCCCGTAATAATCCTCGCTTTTATTAAAAGTTTCAATCTTTGGAACATTTACATAATCGCTCAATCTATTATAGTAAGCCCTTTGTTCCTTATTCTGTATTCTTGGTTTTTGGGGCATTTCGCTGATAATTTTCTCGCAGGTTTCAATCGGATTATTATTTCTTTCAATAATTGGCGGTATTTTATCAAGCGGAATATTATCGCATTGCGAAACATTAAAAACCCTGTAATATCTGAGCATTGGGATTCTTTCTTTTTCTTTCGTTTCCTTATTTTCCTTTTCAAACCATTTCCAGAATATAACTTCGTGCGATTTCTCGCCTTTTTTGACAGAACCTCCTAAATCCTTAACCTGTCTGAAAGTAAGGAAATAATTTTGTTTATAATCCAAAGCTGATAAAAGCCAAACATTAATCCCCCTGTAATGTTTTCCGGTAATTAAATTTTTTGGCAACCCTGCGTCAGACCAAGATTGTTGCCAAGGCACAACGCCTTTTTCAAGGTGTTCAATAATACGATTTGTGACGATTGTATAAACATCTGTTGGTTTATTATTATTTGTGTTTTGATTATTCATATTGATTGTTAACGATTACGACTAATAATTTTTTCTTTTGTTTTCTTTCGTAATTTGTTTATTTCATTCTCGCGATTTATTGATTTATCAAGCTCCTGCAATCTTTCTTCAGTAAAACTTAATGTTTTGAAACGATATTTTTTGCTTTTGTGAATCACTCCGTAAATTTTGCCACCCCTTATGTATGTTTGCAGTCCGTTTTCTTTTAAATTTTCGTAAAAATTGTTTTTTGAATTTGATTTTGTATAACACTTATTAAGTATTTCAAGTAATTGTTCTTTATCCGATGCCCTACCAGTCCTTTCTTTAAATTTAAATTCTTTTTCAGGTAGGGCTTTCGCTTTTTTTTCGTTTCCGTGATTTACCAATGATTTATTTAACTCGGGATATTTTTCAATTTGATATTCCTGTATTTTTTTCTTTAAGTTTTGCAGTGTTGCTTTTGATAATCGCATTGACTTCCCTGTTTTGTATTCAATGCCGGAGGCACAAATGTGTATATGGTAATGTTCTTTATCAAAATGCGGAACTGCTAAAAGCATTCCATTTCCTCGCTCCTGAACATATTGCCTTGCGATATCTTCAAGCTTGTCTATTGAAATGTTTTTAGCGTCGTCCCTATGAAAGCTGATAATTTCGTGAGTCAGAATGACTGAATCCGTTCTTTTGTTTTGTCTGAATTTTTCATTTTCATTGAATTGCTTGACCCATTCAGTAATGCTGTTCCCTCTTAAGTTATGCGACACTGCAAAACTTTTTCCGTTTTTATCAAACAATCGGTCTTTATCGTATAACATATAGTTAAGCAATTTTTTAAAATTTGGATTTTTATGTGATTTGATTTTTATTATCATCTTTGTTTGTTGTAAGAATAGCGAGCAATTGCTCTTTTAATGACGGCTTTTCTTCAATGCCTTTAATTACTAATTCTTCAATGGTATATGGTTGTTTAAGAATTTTATTAATTTCTTCCCCTAACTTTTCAATAAGCTTCTCAATTGCCTCGTATTTCTGTTCTCGTTCAAAGCTGTATTTTTCTTTTTGTTTTACTATTGTTTGTATTTCATTTAAACATTGTGAAAGCAGTTGCTCCAATTCCGCTATCTGTAATCTGTCCGGCACAATGTATGTTTTGTTTAGGTATGCTAAAACAGCAGAACGTAAAAAAGCTGTGAGCTTCATCTTGTGCTGTTTTGCAACAAAGTCAATTCTTGAAAATTCGTTGTTGTCTTTTGAAAATCTTATTGTGATTTCACGTTTAATCGTTCTTTGTTTTCTTTTATGTTTTGTAAAATATATTTTTCTGTATTCTTTTTTAGCTTGTTTAATTTCTTCATCAATACCTCTTTCGAGAACACCTGTTGAATCAAGATATTCCCACATTCCGCCTGTATGTTTTTTAGTATTACTCATTATTATTTTCAGGAACATTAAGAGGTAATAATGAAATGCTGTCAGACATATTTTTATTTTCGATGTCGGGAGTTGGGATATTGCTATAATCGCTTAAATAAAAGTTTTTGTAATATGGAACGAGTTTAAGTTTTATAGGATTATGATGTCCGCATATAAGAAGGGCTTCGTTCAGAGCCATGGTGCGAATCTCGTCGCTAGTCATCAAAGGTCTGATGTGTTTCTTTTCTTCTTTATCCTTGTATTCGCATTTACCAAGCATTCTTTCAAGCTCTGTGGCTGTTTCCAATGATTGCCCTGTAAAATACATTTTAGCGAAACAATTGGCTTTTATTCCATCTGCTTCGTATTTGCCGTAAAGGTGTATAAGCTGGCTGTGATCTTGGAGCAACAACATAATTCCTGCACGATGTTTTCGGACATTAGCGACAGCAAGCGACAAAGTTGGCAGATTTAAGGAACTAGCTTCATCAATCAGGAAGAAAATATCTTCTTCATCGCCTCTTGGGAAACGGCTCATAATAAAAGAAAAGAATTGCTCGAAAAACAGTGAAGTCAAAACAGAATAATATTTTTGTTCTGAAACGCTGTTTTGAATAAAAAGGACTGTCCTTTCATTCCTGAAATCCATAAAATTTAAATCATCTTTTGACGTTATTTTTGCGACAGATTCATCGGAAAATATTTGTAGCGAAGCTTTGCAAGTTGCAATCACGCCTGAAATTACTTTTTCGTCATAAGCAAGAAATGATTTGTATTCACTGAAAAGCACGTCGCCTGCATATTTCAAGAAAAGCAAATCAACCGCTTTAGGATTGCCTCCCAAATTATTTAACAAATGAAGGATGTTGTATAAATTTTGATATTCTTTGTCTTGTTTTTTTAAAATTGAAATCAGCATTGCTAAAAGTCCCACAGCTTGTGTGTTCCAGAAAGGGTCTTTGCTGTTTTGCCCAAGTGCATTCTGCACAAGCATTGAAGAAATTTTTTGTATTTCAGATGAACTGTTGGCTCGTGTAATGGGATTATAATTGCAGGAAATATTAGGGTTTGCAAAATTCAATACTTTAACTTTGTATCCTTTTTGCAATAAATACCCAGCACTTTTATTATAGAGTTCCCCCGCTGGATCGTGGACTAAAAGAGATGAACGCATTGAATACAAACTCGGAATTAAAACAACCGAGCTTTTACCAACGCCTGTTCCACCTATTACAATTGCATTTTGATAAGAATCTTTTACCGATAAATTCTTTTTTCCTGTGATGCAAAAACCATAATCGGAGAAAAAAGAAAACACTTTACTTTGAGGAGCAAACTCTGCATTATATACGCCCTTTTCTTTGTAATTAAAAATGCTTAAAATGCCTTCAATTATATTGAAGAATATGGTAAATGCTGTTTCAAATATTTTTACAATGTCTTTAAATTTTTCCATAGTTATGAATTTTTTAAAGGTTAATAAATAATTACTTTATATTCCCTTTCAACCAACCATTAAAGGTTTGAAGGAATATTTCCGCAAGTTTTGACACGCTGTAAAGTGCGATTAAAAACAATTTAAAAACCACCTTTACAAGATTTACAAATAATTTCCAAAGCATATCTTTCATAATATTCAGTTTTAGTTTGTGAATTATTTACTATCAATGCCAGCAGTTATAATAACTTTCGCACCCTTGCTTTCAAAAATATTTTTGAAAAATTTTGAAACGATTTTATATTCTTCGTCATTCCCTATGTTCAATGGCTGATAAACAAAATAAATTGTTATGCCATTTAAGTTTTTTAATACAACCTGCGATTCAAAATATTTACTGACGGAATCGGCTTTAGAACTCAACGAATTCAATGTTTCTGAGTTGTAAAATGAAATTTCATAAGTGTTTTGCATTAAATCAGAATAAACGAGCATAATTTTGTTTTCTGCTTTACTTTCGGAAAGTATATTCAACTCCTGTGAAATCGGAACATATATTGAAGTATTGTCTTTTCCGGTTTTCATTTTTGAAACATCATTAAAAATCTGTTCAACATTTGAATAAAATGAGTTAACCTTATCAATTCTTTTAGCTTCATTTGAAAGCCAATCGTTTTCAGCTTCTATACCTGCTTTCTGTGAACGATTAAAGCTCACGTCCGAAATGTCTACAAGTTTAAACATTGCTCCATTCCATCGGTTTTTATTCAAATCAAAAAATGACTCAGCGTCATTTTTGTTCGGTTTTACAAGCATAGCGTCTGTAATGTCGCTCATAACAACAACTTCAGTTGTTGGATAATGAATGCTGTTTGTATATAAATATACTCTGATAACAGCTGTAGCGAATAAGACAAATAGAAATACTTTTGCAATTATTTTTTTCATAATTATTCCTCCTTATTATTAAAGTTTGTAAAATTTATTTCTGTGTAT
>JBAZBZ010000042.1:0-4007 GCA_041671145.1 Bacteroidales bacterium
TTTTTTATATAAAATAACGTAAAATGAATGAGGTAAATTGAAATCGTCACGTTACCAAAATTTATTACAAACCTTATCTATCAATAATTTCAAAGAACGAAATTTAATTTTTATGGTACACTAATGATTTATTATATAGTATAAATGGTTAAATTGCTGAATTGTTGTTTTAACTTAAGCACATACTGTTAATAGTTGATATGGCAATTTGACAATTTAACAATAAAACGATTTTTTTACAGATGAATATTGAAACAAATAAAATTAGTTCTGTTGTAAAATGCTTCAAAGAGGAATTGAAGCCATTTTATCCCGAGGAGGAAATACAAAATTTTATTTATTTGGCTTTTAATTTTTATTTTAAATTTTCGCGTGTTGATTTGATGTTAAAGCATGATGAACGCATCAGCGAATCGGAAATAATAAAATTAAAAAAAGTTCTTAATGATTTAAAAAAATATAAGCCGATTCAGTATATACTTGGAAAAACAGAATTTTACGGTTTGCAATTTAATGTTGATGAGAATGTTTTGATTCCCCGTCCCGAAACCGAAGAACTTGTTGACCTGATTATAAAAGAAAATAAAAATAAAAATAAAAATCTGAAGATTCTTGATGTAGGAACCGGCAGTGGAAACATTGCAGTTGCTTTAAAAAATAATTTGCCAAATGCAGAAGTAACAGCTATTGATATTTCAGATAATATATTAAAAATTGCTGAAAAAAATGCCAGAATAAATAATGTGGAAATTAATTTTCAGATAGCAGATATTTTTAATGAGAAAGAAAAATCAGCATTATCTGAATTTGATATTATTGTCAGCAATCCTCCGTATATTTGCAAGTCAGAAAAAAAACATATTGAAAATAATGTATTGGATTACGAACCACACGAAGCATTATTTGTTGACGATAATAATCCTTTGATGTTTTATGAAGCAATTTCTGATTTTGCAAAAAAACATTTATATAAGTATGGTTTGCTTTATTTCGAAATCAATGAACGTTTCGGAAATGCAATGACTTTGATGCTTAAAAAGAAAAGCTTTTGCGAAATTATGATTCGAAAGGATATTAATAATAAAGACAGGTTTGCAAAATGCGAAACTGAGAACTGAAAACTTTAAACTATTTTTTTATATGACAATATTTATAATCATAATAACAGCAATTATTTCAATAATCGCTTTTCAGAACAAAGAGCTGTTTTATAAGCTATCATTCAGTCCGTATTCTGTGGTTCACCAAAAACAATGGTACCGTACTTTTTCTCATACTTTGATTCATGCCGATTGGATGCATTTATTAATAAATATGTTTGTTCTATATTCATTCGGAAAAGCAGATGAATATTATTTTCAATCAGCATTCGGAAACAAGCATTTATTTTACTATTTTCTGCTTTATGCAGGAGCTGCTTTCTTTTCGGTTTTAATTTCACTTGTAAAACATAAAAACGAATATGATTACAATTCTGTTGGTGCCTCAGGAGCCGTATCTGCCGTTGTTTTCTCATGTATTTTATTTAATCCGTGGAGCGGAGTATATTTAATGTTTATTCCAATTGAAATTCCGGGATTTATTTTCGGAATATTTTACCTTATTTATTCTGCATATATGGCTAAAAAAAGTACCGATAATATAGGACATGATGCACATTTTGCAGGTGCGGTTTTTGGTTTTGTTTTTCCTCTGCTTCTAAAGCCCAATTTATTCTTGACTTTTATTAATCAAATATTATATTTTCATTAAAAAAAATATATATTCTGCCTGCAACTTTATTGCGTTAAAAACGTATATATTTGGTAATATAAAAATTAAATGTGCTATGAAAAAGATTTTTATCAGTATTATAATCCTCTTTGCATCCTCAAAATTATTTTGTCAGGTGCAAACCCAGTCAATAAATTTTTATAACATGAGCGACAAATGGAGCGTATGTTTAAGTATGGGCTCATGTATTTTTTATGGTGATATACGGGATTACCATCATACTCCATATTGGAAAAATCAAATGGAAGACAAATGGGGTTGGGGTTTTAGTGTAAAAAAACAATTTACACCGGTATTTTCATTCGGCTTAAATTTTGTTGGTGGAAAATTTGCCGGAATTCGTGAAATCCAAAATGCATATTTCAAAGCAAGCATGTTTGCTTATGATTTGGGAGTTAAAATTGATTTTGTTCCTATAATCACTAAAAAAGATACTAATAAATTTTCTTTTTACGGCACTCTCGGAATGGGATTATTTGATTACCGTACAATAAAAAGAGATTTGAACAATAATTATATACTTGCTTATGGTTATGACATGAATGGTGAAAAACTTGGAAGAGCTTCAACTGATATGACATTTCCGGTAGGAATTGGTATAGGATACAAAATCGGAAAAAGGTTTGGAGTAAATCTGGAGTTCAAACTTTATAATGTGAATTCCGATAAACTCGATGCAACTATTAGAAAAGTAAATGATAAAATAAGCTATACATCATTGGGATTGGTTTACAGATTTGCAATTATAAACACACAAAATGTTAAACCTACAAATACAGAAAAACCTCCTTCAAACTTTTTATTTTAAAAATCAACTGAGGTTTTATATTAACTGAATTTATGAAAATTTTTTTAAGAAATAAACAAATCGGAATAACTCTTATTATTATTTCAGCAGTTATTATTATTACACTTGTACTTAATGCATTTAAAATAGGCGATATTGGCATTAGAACCTTTCAATGGATTTTACTTGCAGCATGCTTGATATTAATAGTATTTGAGTTTTCAACCCCGTTCGCAAAAATAACCGCAAATTATATTATCATCAGGGAATATCCTTTTTTTATCAGAAAGATTTTATTTCATAATATAAGTAGAGTAAAAATATTAAACAAGAGAAGAAAAGTTGCTGTTTTTACTATGGAAGAAAAAAAATATGTTATTAATCTGAAAGCAATAAGCTATGATGAAAAGGATGAATTTATAAAATTACTTGAAGACATTACTGAAAAAAATCTAAAACTGAAATCAGAAAAACCTCACATATTCGGGTAAGTAGTTATAATTATTTCCTCCTTTTTGTCTTTTGCTTTTTAATATTGTTCAGCCGTATTCTATTTAGCGCTTGCAAAAAAACTGCTGAATTATGATTTTCAAAAACAGGTATTTTCATGCTGACGTTAGTTAAGTTAAAATATTCAACCCAAAGGTACACAAAGAAAAAAACAATGTGTCTTCTTCAACTTTAAGTACTTCTTTTTTTAACTTTCACTCCTTTTATCAAACAAAATTATTACTTTTGTAAAAGTATTTCTTATGTTAATAATTTTTTGTCTATAAATACTTGCTTTTTGTATTATAATTCATTATATTTATATCATTATATTTTACTTTTATATAAAGTTTATGAAAAAATTAACTTTTATAAATATTAAGAAAAAATAATTATATGAAGCCCATAGCAAACAGTACGAAACTAATAAATTTCATACTGTTTTTTTTATGCATAATAAGTTTTAATGTCTTTGCTTCTATAACAACAACAGGCAGTGGAAATTGGAGCTCTACTACTCCCAATGCTCCTTGGCCCGGAGGAACAATTCCTGCAAGCGGCGATGATATTATTATTGGCACCGGATTTACGTTAACCGTAGATGGCAACAGAACATGCAATTCCATTGCTTTCAGTAGCACTTCCGGTACGCTTGCCGTAAATGTAAGCGTAGTACTTACAGTTACCACTTCAGTTACCTTGAACAGTTCGGCTGCAGCAAACAGAGCTTGCACAATAAGCGGAGCAGGCACTATAAATTGCGTCTCTGTTAACGTTGGCAGTGCAGTTACTCCTTCCGGCTCATCATACACAGCACAAATGACATCAACTCTCACTGCACTTAATGTTTCCGGTAATTTAACAATATATGGCAGCAAGAGTGGCAGCAAAACTAACAATTGTACATTTTTCCACAGCAGCGGAACAGTTGATGTTGACGGCTCTGTAGCTACCTCGA
>JBAZBZ010000042.1:4017-29515 GCA_041671145.1 Bacteroidales bacterium
GGAACAAATACTATAACACTGAGCTCAACTTCCACTACTGTAAATTATAACGGCACCACCCAAACTGTAAAAGGCACCGCATACTATAACTTGACAATTTCGGGTTCAGGAACAAAAACACTTGGAGCAGCAACAACAATAAACGGTGATTTAACCGTTTCGGGTAGTGCCACGCTTGCCGATGGTGGATTTGCAATGACCGGAACTGCAGGCGGACATTTTACATTAGGCGCAGGCACCACATTCACAACTTCCCGCACATCAGCATGGTTCCCAACACTAATGCCGGGAGCGAACTATTCGTTAGATGCAACAAGCACTGTAATATACACAGCCACCGGCGATTTTTCATTGCCAACAACACCTTCAACCTATGGAAACTTTAAAGTTTCGGCTGTATCGGGAAATAAAACATGGCCATCCGGAACATTGACTATTAACGGCGATTTAACTCTTGAACAAACGGGAGCTCCCGGCGCTGACAATTATTTAACTTTATCAAATACTGTAAATATTACCGGAAATATTTATATGACAAACTCTTCCACAAGCGGCTCTCATTTGAATGCTTTGTTTCCGAATGGAACAGTAACTTGTAATAATATAATATTTAACGATTGCTCTTATGGACAGAATTGGGTGTCTATAACTCTGGTTAATTCTGTTTTCACTCTGAATGGTTCCATAACCATGGGTACAGTTGTAGGACAACAAAGTAAACAAGTTATACAGATGGACCGCACAGCCACGTTGTATATTCTTGGCGGAGGAATTTCGGGTTATGGTGATATAGATTTGTATTCAAGTTCGGGAATAGGAGCGTATGCTGCTGTACTTGATGTGAGAGGAGACATTGGTGCGGGTATTAAACCTCTTTCAGATGGAGGGACAAGAGTAGTAACCCCAACAATCAAACTAACCGGTAATTTTTTATGCACATCTGCAACATTATATGATGCAAATAGCTCTACAACTATAGAATTTAACGGAAGTTCGGACCAAACTGCCTCAAATGTCGCTTATTATCATTTAACAGTAAATAAAACAGGCGGAACGGTTACATTAACAAATACCACAACCATAAACGGAAACCTGACGGTTACAGCGGGAACATTTGTCGACGGCGGATTTGCAATGACCGGAACTGCAGGCGGACATTTTACTTTAGGTGCCGGTGCTACGTATAGCACTTCCAGGACGGCTACAATGGTACCAACAAATATTCCGGGTGCAAATTATTCTTTAGATGCAACAAGTACAGTAAAATTTACAGCAGCCGGGTATATAGAATTGCCATCTGTTATTTCAACTTATGGCAATGTGGAAATTGCCTCAACAGACGGATGGAAAACAACATTAGTAAGTACAACTACTGTAAACGGAAATTTTACTATGACACAACTACCGGCAGGAACTGATTACAATGCCTTTACTGTGGCATCTGGCAATACAATGAATATAGCCGGAGATATTATTATGAACAGCACGGCTACTACTACTACTTACCCTAATGTGTTTTATGCAGAACTAACAGGAACAGTAACATGCAATAACATTATTATTAATGAAAGTGCTACTGGCGGATTCAATATAGTTTATGGCGGTCATGGCTCACTAACCGCTAATGGTTCAGTTACTTTGGGAGCAACATCGGCTGCTACCAATCGGTGTTGTTTGTATGCATACGGTATAGGTACAATAACTGTTTTAGGAGGAGGTGTTAGCGGCTATGGAAGAATAGGACTTTTTCCCGATACATGGACTATTCCCTTACCTGCATTTACCGCTATTGTTGATGTGCGAGGCAATATAGGAGCAGATGTTGTAACTTCTCTTTCCAGTGGAGGCACTCCCGTGCTTAAACTAACAGGTGATTTTCTGAGTACGTCAGCAACTTTTTCTACAGGTTCTACCATTGAGTTTAACGGAAGCAGTCCTCAAAATATCGCAGCCGCTACCACTTTTTATAATCTTAAATTGAATAATTCAACCGGATTAACGCTCGGTGGCGCCACTACTGTGAGCAATACGCTTACATTAACAAGTGGGAAAATTACAATAGGCGATTATGATTTGAATATTGGAACACCCGGAATTAGTGGCAGCATTGCAAATTACAGCTCATCAAATTATATCATTACAAACGGAACGGGGACATTAAATCAATACAACATAGGAACAGGACAACGCACTTCCGTTTATTATCCTATAGGTATAAGTTCTTCAAGTTACACACCTGCCCAGTTGGATGTATCGGGAACTTCAACAGTTGATAATTTCAAGATGAAGGTGAGCCAGACAGTGTATAGTGCCGGCACAACAGGCACAGCATATACGGCAAACGTGGTTGACCGAACCTGGGATATTACCGAAGGCACTGCAGGAGGTTCGAGCTTAACAATAACCTCGCAGTGGAATTCAGGCGATGAACTTAGTGGATTTACAAGAGCTGCATGTTATGTCAGCCATTATACTGCAGGTGCATGGACACAAACACAAACTGCTGCGGCTTGTTCCGGTGCCGGCCCATACACAAGAACCTCGGGTGTCGTTACTTCTTTTTCACCATTTGCTCTTGGTGCAAGCACAACTCTGCCTATTGAATTACTTTCGTTCAATGCAATTTATAAAAATGGTGTTGTGAATTTATTCTGGTCGACAGCATCGGAAATAAATAATGATTATTTCACAGTGGAACGTTCAATAGATAGTAAAAGTTTTGAAATAATAACAACAGTAAAAGGAGCAGGCAACAGCAATACAGTTCTTAAATATTCTGCTATTGATAATAATCCGCCGCTTGGGATAATTTATTATCGGTTAAAGCAAACTGATTTTGACGGAACATACAAATATAGTAATGTAATTGCCGTAAAGACAAATAATAAAATTACAAACCTGATATTAACACAACCATATTTCAACGGAAAAGAAATTGCATCTAATGTGATAAATACCGGCAAAGAAACATTGAAGGTTGAAATAATTGATTTTACAGGAGCCGTAGTTTATTATAAGGTTTTTGAATCATTGGAAGAAAATATTGCTTTAAAATTACCTGCCGATAATATTGTAAAAAACACATCCTATATCATGAGAGTAAGAAACTCAAAAGAAATAGTTATGAAGAAGTTTGTGTATTAAATGGTCACCAGTTGTCATTGGTCTTAAAAAACTGAAGTATGAAGTAAATCCTACTTCATACCTCGTGCTTCATAAATTCAATCTTTTATCTTTCAACTTTTTAATTCTTCAATCGTATATTTAAATTTCTTCAATTTTAAATTTCTCTTTGATTCTAATATTTTTTTCTATCCTTTCAACCGTGCAACATTCCACGTAATAGTCATGTTCAAATATTAAAACATATTCTTCTTCAGCGGCGTTTTTCAGAAATTCTTCTTTTTCTTTCAAAGTTACTAATGGCTGAACATCATAGCTTGCAATATAAGGAATGGGAATATGAGCTGATGTTGAAATGAAATCAGCCGTAAATACAAATGTTTTTCCTTTGTATCTAATAAAGGGGATTATCTGTCCTATTGTATGACCGTTAAAAAGCTTTAGTTTTACATTACTTGTAAAGTCGGTATCTTCATATATGAAATTTATTAAACCAAGTTCCTGCATTGGCAAAATATTTTCTTTTAAGAAGCTTGGTTTTTCTCTTTTGTTGGGATTAACAGCCCAATCCCATTGTTGTTTGCTGCACCAATATTTAGCATTTTTGAAAGTTGCTTCGAATTTTGTTTTATCGCTGCTGTATTTAATTCCACCGCCGCAATGGTCGAAATGAAGATGAGTTAAAATTACATCAGTTACATCATCAAAATTAAATCCATATTTTTTAAAACAACTTTCGAGGTTATCTTCACCGAACATATAAAGATAACTGTAAAATTTTTCATCCTGTTTGTTGCCGATTCCGTTATCAAAAAGAATTAGCTTTTCTCCATCCTGAATCAGAAGACATCTGTCGGGTATATTGACATAATTATTTTCGTCAGCAGGATAATTTTTTGCCCATAATGATTTTGGAACAACTCCGAAGCAAGCGCCTCCGTCAAGCTTAAAGTTATCAGCTATCAATGTATAAATTTTCATTGTAATTCAATTAATTTGTAATTGCCCACCATTCACAATTTCACCACTTATTAATCTATTGATTGTCCTATTGAGAAGTGGAACTGACCTTTGTTTGCGCCAGGCATACCGGGAACTTCATCAAAGCCATAACCCCAGTCCAAACCGAGCAGACCGAACATCGGCATAAACAATCTGAGTCCGAATCCTGCCGACCTATGAAATGAAAATGGGTTAAATTCTCTGAATTTCAGCCATGAGTTGCCGCCTTCCATGAAGCTCAACACATAAATAGTTGTCATCGGACTTAATGAAATCGGATATCTTATTTCAAAAGTATATTTATCAAAAATTGCTCCTCCCACTTCGGTACCTTGTGCATTCTGGGGTGTCAAAGAATTATTCTGATACCCTCTTAATGCAATAAGTTCTCTTCCGTCAAACTGGTTGTATCCTGTAAGTCCATCACCGCCTACATAAAATCTTTCAAAAGGGGCAAGTCCCAAATTCTTATTATAAAATCCGAGAAAGCCATACTGAATCCTCGTATTAACAACCAAGTTACCAGCAAGTCGCAAGAACCATGATGATTTGAACTTCCATTTATGATATTCAATCCACTTATATTTTTCTTCAGAACTGATTTTTGAATAATCCTTGTTTCCGAAAAGTGAATATGGAGGAGTTGCCTGTACTTTAAGAGAAATATCAGAACCGGTTCTTGGATATATTGGTTGGTCAATTGAACTTCTGCCAAAAAGAAATGTATAGTTTATAACGTTTGCCGCCCCATTATTAAAATCGGAAATTAAATTATAATTATTTAAAAAATAATTCTGAAACCCCACCTCATTGTATAATGTAAAATAATCATCAGGCCATTTCAATCGTTTGCCAAGCCCTACGGATGCACCGTTCATCATTATTATCTGACGATTGGCATCGCTTTTTTTAGCCCCTGTAACATTATAAATCGAATGATAAACCGAAAAACTCAAAGCATTTGGTTTTTTACCTCCAAGCCATGGCTCAGTAAAAGATGCGTTGTATGATTGGTAATAAAGTCCGTTTGTTTGAGCCCTGATGCTAAATTGCTGTCCGTCTCCCGAAGGAAGTGGTTTCCATGCACCTTTCTTGAAAAAACTTCGTGATGAAAAATTATTGAACATTAAACCTAGAGTTCCGACAATTCTTCCTCCACCCCATCCTCCCGAGAGTTCTACCTGGTCGGAAGAAGTTTCCTCAACAACATATTCAATGTCAACTGTTCCGTCAGCAGGGTTGGGAGTAGGATTCACAGCGAGTTTTTCATTATTAAAATATTTTAACTGAGAAAGCTCTCTTTGTGAACGTATAATGTCTGCGCGACTAAACAACTGACCGGGCTTGGTTCTTATCTCGCGTAAAATGACTTTATCATTTGTTTTTGTATTACCCGTAATTTTCACATTGCTTATTGTTGCCTGTTTACCTTCATATATTCTAAATTCTATATCAATCGAATCGTTTTCAACTTTTGTTTCAACAGGATTAATAGAAAAAAACAAATATCCGTTATCAAGATATAATGAACTTACATCTCTGCTGTCGGGACTGGCTAATAAGTTTGTATTTAATACTTCCTGGTCGTATACATCTCCTTTTTTAATTCTCAATACGGAATTTAAAACTTCATCGGAATACTTTGTGTTTCCGACCCATGTGAGGTTACGAAAATAATACTTCCTTCCTTCGTCAACTTTAATATTAATATTTACAAGATTATCGCTGACTTTGTAAACAGTATCTTTTAATATTTTAGCATCTCTAAATCCTTTGTTGTTATAAGCTTCAATAATCTTTAACTTATCTTCCTTGTAATCATCTTCAATAAATTTTGAAGATTTAAAAATTTGTAATCTTAATTTGTCGGAAAAATGTTTTTTTAAAAATTCGGGGTAATCCTCTGTTTTCAATGTAATGAAACTTTTAGCAGTTTTGAATAAAAACTTGTCAAAATCAGCAAAAGGAGTAAATACTGCTTTTTGTTTTGTTTTCTTCAACGCATGTTTTATTTTTCCGGTTGACAATTGAAAATTACCATAAATGTTAATTTTATTGATTTTCACTTTTGCGTTTTTATCAATAACAATTAAAAGTGACACCGAATTTGGAGCAACACTGTCGGGCTTTTGTTGAATATCAACCTTCACATTCAGGTAACCTTTTTCAATGAAATGGTCTTTAATAATGCCGCTTGAAGTAATAATAAGATTATCGGTAACGATATCTCCTTTTGTAAGCTTAATTTTATCACGGATTTTATCGGCTTCTGATTTCTTAATTCCTTTAAAAGTAAAATGTGACAAACGCGGACGTTCCTGAATTTTAATATCGAGAAATATTGTATTACCGTGTGCTTTTGTTGCAGAAACAATAATTTCAGAAAACAAACCCTGTTTCCAGAGATTTTGTATTGCTTTTGAAATTTTTTCTCCGGGTATTTTTATTTTTTCTCCGACTGTAAGTCCTGAAACAAGAATCAAAACATTATTGTCATTAAATTTAGAACCCGAAAATGTAATTCCTCCGATTTCATATTCTTTCGGATTCAAATAATCAATATCTATATTTCCGGAAATGTCAACCTGAGCATTTGCAATAGTGCAAATAAAACAGAGAAAACAAAAAACAAAATAAAATCTTTTATTCATCATGATTAGCGTATTACTTGTTCGCTTGTGAGACCAAATCTTCTTTGGCGGTTTTGAAAATCAACCAGTGCTTCATAGAAATCTTCTTTTCTGAAGTCGGGCCATAATTTTGTTGTAAAATATAATTCTGAATAAGCAATTTGCCATAACAAAAAATTACTTACACGATACTCGCCACTGGTTCTAATCAAGAGTTCGGGATCGGGGATATTGCATGTATTAAGGTACAAGCTAAGCAAATCTTCATTTATATTTTCTTTTTTTATTTTATTTTTGATTACATCATCGGTTATTTTTTTTACAGCATTCGTTATTTCCCACCTTGAGCCATAGCTAAGAGCCAACACCAGAGACATACGTTTGTTGTTCTCTGTATTCTTCATTGCTTTCTGAAGTTCTTTATAACAGGAATTCGGTAAGGATTTTAAATCTCCTATTGCCAGAAGACGAATATTGTTTTTATTAAGAGTTTTAGTTTCTATATTTATAGTTCGGATTAAAAGTGTCATCAATGCGCTGACTTCATCTTTCGGACGTCCCCAGTTTTCGGTTGAAAAGGCATATAATGTAAGATATTTGATTCCGATTTCAGCAGCAGCTTCAGTAACTTCCCTCACAGATTTAATTGCGTTCTGATGTCCGAAAATGCGCAGTTTATTTCTTTGCTTTGCCCATCTGCCATTTCCATCCATAATAATTGCGACATGATTTGGAATTTTATTTTTATCAATTTTATCTTTATATAGCATTTATATTTTCATTTTGACTCATATTCAAGAAAACTTCTTTTTGGTTTGCCCAAACACCTTTCTTTTTTCATTTTCAATCTTATTGAAACAAAAACGCCTGCAAAGGAATACCAATCTTTATTTTTGGAATTTCCTCTCTGAACACCTGTTTGGTTAAGCGGTACAGAACGGTCGGAAAGTGCTTTAGCAACAGCACCATGCTCGCTTCCTACGACATCGGGATTTGCATAAGTGGTGCTAACATCATCAAGATAATCGGTGAAAGCTCTTCTCAATCCGTATTCAATTCCCATTCCTACACCTTTCATTATATTGAATTTTATTCCTAATCCGAAAGGAATTGAAAATGTAAGCAACGAATAGGGTTTTCTTTCGGCATATACGGTTGAACCCTGACCTTCTGTTCCGAGTTGCTGCAATGGATACCACTCGCCATTATATGATGCTTTAGGATTAAATCTGAACATTGATATACCGCCAAAGACATAAAAAGTAGCAGGATAATTTTTATCTCCAGTGATATAAGGAAAGAAATTAAATTCTATTTGAGTTGAAAATTCTGTTATTCCTGATTTAAAGCTAAGATTTCTTTCGGGTTTATAGCCAGATTTATGGTCATCTCCTTCAACCTCACCAAAATAAACATTCCCTTTAAATGCAAAGCGGGGATTAAAATTATACCTGTATATTGCGCCAGCTGCTGGTTTTGTTAAAAGAAAATGCTTTTTTGGATTGAGGTCGCCAATGTAATATGAACCCCCGACAAAAGGTCCAAATTCAACTCTCTGCGAAAAAGCAACATTAAAAAAAAACGCAAAAAACAATATCTGGAAAAACTTTTTATTCATAAAAGCTATAACGTGAAAATTAAAATTTTGGTATGCCAAGGAAATGTTGTACATAAGGAATTCTATATCTTAATGATAATACCATAAACATAAAAGCATCTTTATTTCGGGGGTCGCCTCTTTCCTGATTTGGTCTTGTTGCAACAACTAGCTCAGGATGATTGTTTGGAGGATTAGAAAAATATGCCGCAACTTCACCTTTAGCATCACGAACTAATTTAGGGTTTGCATAAGTGGTACTGCAATCATCAATATAATCGGTAGGAGCATATTGCAAAGTATATTCAATGCCTATAAGCCATTGGGGTGAAAGAAGGTATCTGAAGCCCATGCCTATGGGAATTGCTGGTTGCACTCTATGATACTTTTTCCTTGTAGCATATAAGCCCTGTCCCTCTGTGGATAGAGGCTGCAATGCATGCCACTTGCCATCAATATATTTTGCTTTAGGATTAAAGTAAAAAATACCGAATCCCGCGAAAAAATAAGTATAAACCTGAATATTATTCATTCCCCTTACGCCTCTGAGGTTATAAATATGTCCTCTTTTTTCCCTTCCTATTGAATACATGACTTTTCCGATAAATTCACCAACAGGTGACCTGAAACTCAGGTTTCTGTTATTTCTGAAAATTTCTTTAGTATAATTGTCATTACCGCCAAGTCGTGCATAATATAAATCAGTTTGAATATGAAAATTTTTTCCTATTTTATATAAATACCCTATATTAGTAACAAACCTAATTGCCGCAACGTTAAAATCCCTGAAGCCATGTGTACCAATATGGTTAGCACCTCCAAGGTCTCCCAGAAAGTTTGTCGCTCCACCACCAAATACCAATTCAGCGCGATTTCTTTTCCATACCTGAGAAGAAGCTATTAAAGGAATTGTTATAATAAAAAGTACAAAAAAATATTTTCTCATAATTTCATCTAAAAATTATAAAACAAAAATACTTGTTTTTATCTTACATTTATTACCTGACCATAAATTAATAGTTAAAAAATCAATATGTGTTTCAAGGTATAAATATTTGAATTTTTTCTGAACCACAATGATTTTTTCGCAAAATTAACAAATCTATTTAATAAATACTTTTAAATTTTCTTAATTTTAATATAATTACATAAAAAAACCGTCAAAATTCATGGTTTGACGGTTTTCATGTAAGAGGTTATTTATGCATAAGCTATTTTCCGTGATTTACTTGCCACTTTTGTGCTTTTTTTTTCAATCTTTTTTTTCGAAGCTTTAATTGCAGACTGGGCAGCAGCTAATCTTGCTATAGGAACACGGAATGGAGAACAACTCACATAAGACAAACCCGTTTTGAAGCAGAATTCAACTGATGCAGGGTCGCCGCCTTGTTCGCCGCAAATACCTACTTTTAACTCTTTGCGTGTGCTGCGTCCTTTAGTTACAGCCATTTCTATTAGTTGTCCAACGCCATCCTGGTCTATTGTTTGAAATGGGTCGGCAGCTAAAATCTTTTGGTCTAAATATTCATTCATGAATCCACCAATATCATCGCGGCTAAAGCCAAACGACATTTGAGTTAGGTCATTAGTTCCAAATGAGAAGAACTGGGCGGTTTTTGCCATACGGTCTGCCAATAAGCATGCACGTGGAATTTCAATCATTGTACCATATAGATAATTTATAGATTTTACTTTGAATTTTTCACAAACTTCAGCAAAAACTCTATCTGCAATTTTCTTTGTGAAATCCAACTCAGCAACTTCGCAAGTTACAGGAACCATGATTTCTGGATGAGGTTTCTTTCCTTCTTTAATTAATTCAACAGTTGCTTCGAAAATGGCACGAATCTGCATTTCAGAAACTTCAGGATAAGTAACACCCAGACGAACTCCACGATGCCCCATCATCGGATTTGATTCATGTAATGCTTCACCGCGTTTTGCAACTGCTTCGGTAGAAATATTTAATGACCTTGCCAATTCAGCTTGTTTTTCCGGGTTTTGAGGAACAAACTCATGTAATGGCGGGTCAAGCAATCTGAATGTTACAGGCAAAGTATCCATTGCCAATAATGTAGCTTTTATATCTTTCTTAACATAAACGAATAATTCGTTAAGAGCTTTTATGCGTTCATCAAGACCATCACTCAGAATCATTTTGCGCAATGCTTCCAATGGTTTTTCAGAACCTTCGCCGTAGAACATGTGCTCTGTACGGAATAAACCAATACCTTCTGCTCCATAATCACGAGCAATTTTTGCATCGGCAGGAGAATCAGCATTTGTGCGAACTCCCATTGTGCGGTATTTATCAACTATTTTCATGAAAGTTTTGAAACGAGGGTTTTCAGAAGCATCCATTAGTTTTAATGCTGTCTGGTAAACATGACCTTTAGTTCCGTTCAATGTAACTGTATAACCTTCTTTCAATACAATGTTTGTGCCTTCAATTTTTGCTGTTTTAGAAGCAGCGTCAACATGCAACTTACCTGCACCAACTATACAACACTTACCCCAGCCGCGGGCAACAAGAGCAGCGTGAGAAGTCATACCGCCACGGGCAGTAAGAATGCCAACTGCAGCACGCATGCCTTCAACATCTTCAGGATTTGTTTCTTCACGAAGCAAGATAACTTTTTCGCCTTTTCTTTCCCAAGCAACTGCATCTTCCGCAGTAAAAACTAATTTTCCGACAGCAGCACCAGGACCTGCAGGCAAACCTTTTACGAGAACAGATACTTTCTTTTCTTCTGTAGGGTCGCAAATAGGATGCAACAGTTCATCTAACTGAGCAGGGTCAACACGCATTACCACAGTTTCTTCATTAATAAGTTTTTCTTTTAACATGTCCATCGCCATGTTCAATCCTGCAGTACCGGTGCGTTTGCCTACACGGCATTGTAACATATATAATTTACCTTCCTGAATTGTAAACTCAATGTCAAGCATATCTTTGTAATTTTTTTCAAGAATTGCGCGGACATTGCATAATTCTTTGTAAGTAGCTGGCATTGATTCCTGCATACTCTTTAAATGTTTATTTTGGTCGTTCTTTGTGTCATTATTAAGTGGGTTTGGCGTACGTATACCTGCAACAACATCTTCTCCCTGAGCATTAATCAGCCACTCTCCATAAAACAAATTTTCACCGGTTGCAGGATTACGGGTAAAAGCAACACCTGTTGCTGATGTATCGCCCATATTTCCAAATACCATTGCCTGCACGTTAACTGCTGTACCCCAATCATCAGGAATACCTTCAATTCTTCTGTAAGAAACCGCTTTTTTACCATTCCAGCTTTTGAAAACTGCTTTAATACCACCAAACAATTGCTCTTTTGCGTTATCAGGAAATTCTTTTCCTAATTCACTTTTTACTTTTTTCTTGAATTCTTCAGCTAAATATTTCAAATCATCAGCTGTTAATTGTGTATCTTCTTTTACATTCTTTTTCTTTTTGTATTCGTTAAGCATATCGTCTAATTTCTTACGAATGTCTTTGTCAAGTCCCTCTGCTTTGTCCATAACAACATCAGCATACATCATTATCAATCTTCTGTATGAATCCCAAACAAAACGAGGATTGTTGGTTTTTTTGATTAATGCAGGAATAGTAGTTGTACTCAGACCAACATTAAGTACTGTATCCATCATACCAGGCATTGATGCTCTTGCTCCGGAACGACAAGATAGTAATAATGGGTTATTTGCATCTCCATATTTCATGCCCATTGCAGCTTCAACTTTTTTCATTCCAGCCATAACTTCACTTTCTAATGATTTCGGAAGCGAACATTTATTTGCATAATAATCGGTACAACATTCTGTTGTAATTGATAAACCCGCAGGCACAGGAAGTCCTAAATTTACCATTTCAGCAAGGTTAGCACCTTTGCCGCCAAGCAGATTTTTCATCTCAGCTTTGCCTTCGGCTTTCTTTCCGCCAAAGTAATATACATATTTTTTTGCCATATTTAATAGTTTTTTAATTAGTAGTTTCTTTTTTTTATTATGTTATCAAAGCAAATTAAGATAAAAAAAATATTAATTACAAAATTTATTACAATATTATAATGATTTCTTTTTTGTAATATATTTTTTACTATTTTTAACCCGAAAAGTATCATTAAAATAACATCAGAATTATGGCAAGAAAACCGAGTAATACGGCATGCATCTATGAATCGATAATAAAAAAAGACAATCTCAAACAGTTTGTGTTTGATAATACACGGAATACTTTTAATAATTTCAGGGACCTTGTAAAATCAATAGTTGCCGATTACCAGAAAAAAATGTCAAGAGATTCCCGAAAAGAGCTTTTAACATTTAAAGATAAAGGAGAATTTCAATTTGAGCTTGAGTTTGCAAGTGATATTTTGGTTTTCGTGCTACACAGCAATGTGTTTGAATTTGACAGAAACCATGAAGTAAGAAAAACAAAATATATTCAGGATGATAATTCCCGCTCATACTGCGGCGTAATTCTCGTTTACAATTTTCTTTCCGATTCTTTTAAATACGGAAGAATTAATGATGTAGGGTATCTTGTTGCCAGAATATTTATCAACAAAGAATTGCATTATTTCATAGAAGGCAAAAGGGAAATCGGAATGTTATACAGTAATTTTGAAAATTCAATTATGGATAAAACTTCTGTCAGCTCAATTGTTGAATCGGCAATGATGTATTGTCTTAATTTTGATTTACTATCTCCTCCTTTCGACAATATAAAAGAAGTAACAGTTTCTGAAGTAATGGAAAACCTCGAGCAGATGAGGATAAAAACAGGAAAACGGCTTGGATTCAGGTTTCAGGCGGATAAAAAGTAAGAAAGAAAATAGTTAAAAAAACGAATTATTCTATTTTTACAACTTTTTGAATATTTATAAGTTTGCTTAATTAAATAAATATTTTTAAAATTCAAAAAAAAATTCTAACTTTGCACACTTTTAAAAAAAGGCCCGTTCGTATAGGGGTTAGTACGCCAGGTTTTCATCCTGGTAACAGGGGTTCGAATCCCCTACGGGCTACTGAGTAACAAATTTTAAAAGCCCCTGAAATCAAAAATTTCAGGGGCTTTTGCTTTATATACTTGAATCTTGGCACAGTTATTGAAATGTAAAATAATGTTTGTTGATGTAAGAAAATGTCGTATTTTTGTCAAAATTTTGTCAAAATTATATGAATATAACCCCAAAAATCAATACACATTATATCCGTAAGGACGGAAAACATCAGGTACGTCTGGCTATAACCCGAAACTCCGAAAGAGCTTATTTTAATACCGATTTCAACGTTTTTGCTAACGATTGGGACGAAAAAAAACATAAAGCTAAAGACAAGAGAGAGAATGCCGATACCATTAACTTTAAAATCAATGAAAAGTCAAACGAAATCGAAAAATTTTTAATTGATAAACCTGAATTATCATTAAAAACCGCTTTAAAACTATTTAGTCAAGGGACAATTCATGGCAAAGGGCTTTCTTTCATTGAATTTGTGCAAAATTTTATCAATGATTGTGAAAAAGGTAAATATAAAAGAGAAAAGGGAACCATAAAAAATTATAAAGGCACGCTGAACCATGTAAAAGATTTTGATGTTAATGTTAAAGCATTTGATTTTACTACGCTTAATAAAGATTTGTATGACTGCTTTACTTTTTATCTGCGTAGCGAAAAAAAATTAGCCGAAAACTCTGTGGGTAAGATTATAAAAAATATTAAATCCTTCATAAATGAAGCTATTGAACAAGGTATAACAAACACAACTGAACATCGAAAAAAATATTTCAAAAAACCCAGCGAAGAACCCGATACTATTTATCTTAACACCGAAGAAATAGAAATTATTAGTAACTTAAATCTATCAAAACACCCTCATTTGTCTGATGAAAGAGACAGGTTTATTATTTCTTACTATTTGCTTCTGAGGTACTCCGACAGCATTACAATTAATGAAGGAAATATTTTTAAGCAGGACGGACAGTATTTTTTTAGAAAGCAACCTCAGAAAACAAAGCAGCACAATAACGAAGTTGTAGTTCCTGTTAAGCCGATTGTTCTTGAAATATTAAAAAAGAATGAATTTAATTTAAAGGCAAACACAAACCAAGAGGCAAACTGGAAGCTGAAAGAAATAGGAAAACTTGCCGAATTAGATATACCTGTTGAAGTAAACGGAAAAACTTTTAAAAAGTACGAGTTAATCACAACTCACACTGCAAGGCGTTCGGGAGCCACGAATTTATTCTTGCAAAAAGTTCCTGTAAAAATAATTATGGATTTAGGCGGATGGAAAACAGAAAAAAGTTTTATGCTTTATATTCGTGCTGATAAAATTGAATCTGCTAAAATGGCTGCCGATTATGAGTTTTTTAAGTAATCCGTTAAAATAATTACGTACATTTTAAATATTTATTATTTTTATTTGCATTACCTAAAATATAACCCTAAATGAAATTAAATATTATAAAGGTTCGTTACAAGATTTTGATTTGTTTTATTGTAATTGCTATTATTGGCTTTTTCTTAACTTATTTTCTGATAAAATATCAAATAGGAAAATTGAAAGTAGATAGCAATTCGGTAACAATTAAAATAACCATGTTTTATTTATATACCACTTATATATTTTTCAAATACTTTGGACTTTATATTTTAACACTTGTAATTTTATCAACTACCGGGTTTATTATTAGTAAAAAATATTACAATAGAGAATTTCAGATTGGATTTAAAATAATATCTATTATCACTTGGACAATTATACTGCTATTTATAGGATTTTCAATTTTAAATTCATTCATTTAAAAACAAAATTCTACATTTGTTGATTATAATTTTATTGAAGTATGGGACGAAAATTTAAAATAAGAGATGCAAACAATCAAACATTGGCAATTATTGTATTTTCATTTGTTTTAGAAGTAGGACATTTTATAGGAGTGATAATGAAACCCGATATTTCAAAACATGAGATTCGCTTTTATAAAAGCAATAACGACATGGACGAAATAATAAAAGGATTAATTGAACAAATAGGAATAGAAAAATACAACGATTATATTGAAGTATAATAAATGCAAATAAAATTTAAAATAAAAAATATTTTCAATCTTAGCATGAGAAAAGAGCTTGTGATTAGCGGAATTACAAGCACAGGAAGCATACAGAAAGGAATGAATATATTGATTGAGGATAAAAAAATAAAAATTATAGGTATTGAGATTATTGATGCAAAACATGTTGCTACAATCGGATTAACGATAAAATACAGAAACGAACACGATAAACAACAACTGGAGCAACTGTTTGAAAACACTAAAGAAATTACTATCGAATGAAAAAAATTATTTTCTTTATATTACTTGCATTTATATTTATTTCCTTTGATAATCCAAGAAGCAAATATTTTGAATATTACTATAAAAAAAGTTTAGAAGCTGCAAATAAAGGAAACGCTTCTGCTTCCATATATTACGCTGATAGTGCAATTTCGTTTATTTCAAACATTGATTCAATTTACTCACTAAAGGCAAATGCTTATTATATGTTGGGCAGACCAAATCAAGCAATAGAGCAATGCGAAATCGCACTAAATTTAAACAAGAAAAATGATTACGCTTATTTTATAAAAGGACTTTCCATATCATTAAAAAATGCTTATTCTGATAGTTTATATGATTTAATTAAACGATACAAAAAAGATAAGGAATGGTTTAAAGAAAATATATTGAATCGTTACAATTCAAGTTCATTAGAAAATGGAAATTATGTTTTAATTGATTACGGTTTGGCAATAAAATACATAGATACCTGCCTGTTGCTTAATCCGGCATATATTAATGCACGAATGTTCAGGGGTTTGTTTTATCAGTATCTTAATAATTATGAAAAAGCAATACCCGACTTCGATACCTGCATTAAACAGGACACAAATAAAATCCGAAGGTCTTGGTATTACGATTACATAGGAACATGCAAAGAAAAAATGGGATTAAATGAAGAAGCGAGAGATGCTTATACTATGGGTATTTTTTTCAATCCTAAAAGTGGTCTTTTATACGAAAAACGTGGAATGTTATATAATAATGTTTGGTTTGACAGAGAGTATGCCTGTAAAGATTTGCAGAAAGCAATGCTGTATGGAAGATATATTGACAGCATTGAGAAATACTGCTCGCCAAGCGAGTACGATTTTGTTTCGAGAATGCACGGTCCTAAAGATTGGCGACATGATTATAAATATTATTGTTGCCCTCAAATAAAATTTAATCCGCAAAAAGATACATTAATTGATATAGAAATAGTACCAGGAGTTAAAGAAAAAATGCTTGACTTAAAGAAAAGTTATGTTGATAGTATTGAGAAAAGCCGAATTGTAACACCATAAAACCACATGCAAATAAAATTTAAAATATCAAAAACCTTTTCCGTTACTGCAAAAAAATATTTTGTTATTGGTGGAAGAACTGCTAATGGCAGGGTAAAGCAAGGAATGAATATTTTAATTGAAAATAAAAAAATACCAATAGAAAGTATTGAAATTATAGACGGAGTGCCTATTGCAATGCTTGGCTTAGTGATTAAATACAAAGATGAGCAGGAAAAACAGCAATTGGAACAATTATTGAATAAAGTAAAAGAAATAAATATTGAATGAACCGGAACTGCAACATAAATGCAATAAACACTTGGAAATACAGCGATATTGCTATTTCTGAAAGCAATATTGCAAATTGTTTTTGCAGCACAACTCCTACGACCCACAAAACAGATAAGCACTATTTTGGTATGATAATGCCCGGAAGAAATTTCTCATCAAACTCATATCGGTTTGGATTTAACGGACAAGAAAAAACTGATGAAATTTCAGGCAACGGAAACCATAATACTGCACTTTATTGGGAATACGACACTCGCACAGGTCGCAGATGGAACAGAGACCCTATTACATTTACTTGGCAAAGTCCTTACGCTACAAATAACTGCAACCCAATAGTATTTACCGACCCGCTTGGTTTGTTTGGTTCACGTAAAGAAGCAAGAGAATATAAAAAAGAACATGAACTAAAAGGTAGTATCCACAAGGGAAAAGATGGGATTTTTTCAATAGATAACAAAAAACAAGGAACAAGTTTATTTAGAGACCCATCTACAGATAATATTCCGAACTTGATAGGAAGACAAGAGGATGGCGTGATAAAGAGCTCATTAATTGATGGAACAAGTCAAACCCCTTCAACAGATGATTACAATGCAGGAATAGAGCAGTTTGGGAAAAGAGGTATGGTGATAAAAAAAGAGGTTCAAAAAGCTTCTTATGAATTTAATAAAAATATTTTAAAAGAATTAGATATTAATGTTAAAACCAGTGCAATTACAAAGGGATATAAAGGTTTGACGAAAGGCATTGCTAAACATGCTCCAATTATCGGATATGTAATAGATGCAAAAGAAGTAATAAACGGTATTCAAGCAGATGGAAATGCTCTTGGTGCAAACACAGCGATTGAAGTGGCAGGAGTGGCAGGTGGTGCAGGTGGTGCTTGGGCTGGTGCAGCAATGGGAGCTTCGATAGGTTCATTAATATGTCCTGGTGTGGGAACTGTTGTGGGCGGTGTTATAGGTGGCGTATTGGGTTCTTGGGGTGGCGAGGAAGCAGCAGAAGGAATAACTAGAAAAGCACTTAAAGAATAATAAAACTATGGAAAGAATTTGGAACTACTTTTTTTATTCTACTTGGAAACTTCAAATCTTATTGGGCGATTTATTGTTTCAGAAACCTATATATTTTATCATTTTAAATATTTTCCCATTTCTTCGTAAGAATGAAGCAAAAGGACTGAAAGAATATAAAAAAGTAATGAATAATAAAGATTACGGTTTTAATATTGGCTTTGCATTTGGTTTTATGTTTTTGACAACAATGGTTATTTACAGTAGTATTTGCTTATACATTGTTAAACTACTGAATATAGAAGTTGGGGATACAATTTACTATTACTTCATAGTTGTTGTGGCTTTATCCTATTTAACCAATTATTTGTTGCTATATCGTTCAGATGCTTATAAGAAGTATTTTGATGAATTTGATAAGGTTAATAATAAATCACTAATTTATCTTTCTGCTGTTTTATTCCATTTAGGAATTATTGGCTTTGGAATATTGTCAATACATTGGACAGTAGGTTTTAATCTTTAAAAAATGAAAATGTTACAAATTACAATTGCTCTTATGATGCTCGGAAGTTGTTCACAAGAAAAGATGCTAAAGTATGTTGGTAAAAACTATGAAATACTTTACCCTGCAAGTTGGACAAAACAAGAAAAATCAAATGTGATATTTTTTCTATCGCCAAAGGTAAATGAAAAGGATATGTTTCAAGAGAATGTAAACCTGATGTTACAAGACTTATCTCAACAGCCGATGAGTTTGGAGCAATACACCGAGCTAACGAAAAAGCAGATAACGGATAATCTTGGAACTTCTGCAATAGTATCAATTAAAAGTACAACACTAGCAGGGCAACAGGCAAAGGAATTTGTTTACAATATGGATTATCAGGGACGAAAACTAAAAATGAAACAATATTGGTTTATTAAAGGAAATGTAGCATACTTGTTTACATATACAGCCGAACCATTAGAGTTTAATAAATACGAAAGAACTGCAACGGAAATGATACAGAGTTTTAAGATTACCAAATAAAAAAAATATCTCACTCGAATTTAGCGAAGTGTAATCGAGTGTAGTAAGGGTTTTGAGGTACAGCAATGCTTATAAAATGACGGATATACTTTGCAACAAAAAATAATCAATGAAGTAACCGAAATTATCAAATCCGAATCTTTCCAAAACCTTTGCAAAGCGTTTAAAGAAGGCAAAGCAACAAGCATAAAAATAAATACAATAACAATAGTGTCAGAGCCGGAAGCACCAATTTCCGGCATGACACTTTTTAATGAAAATGGTTTTGTACTCGGAAAAGAAGCATTTACAAGTGATACAGAACTTATAAAAACATTACTTCACGAAATATATCGGTTAAAAAAAAGTTCTTCAAGAAAAACAGGGTTGTCAAAAGCGTTATCAACAAAGGAAACAAAAGATGCGTATGAATTTGCAGAGAGGGCGATAAAATTATTTTTTCTTTAAAAACTCAGGAGGAACAGGTTTATAATTACCAACAATTTCTTTTAAAGTTTTTTTAGCAATGATAAGGTCAAGCAATTGCAATGCTATTGTTCTGTCTTCACCTTTTAGTTCATTAATCACTTTTAATCTTTCAAATATAGGAACGTCTTTTACATCATTTTCAGGATAACCAAAAATCATATTATCTAAACTGATTTCAAGAAACTGCACAGCTTTAAGCAACACTTTTATTCTTGGAATAACTTTGCATGCTTCAATGCTACTGTAATGTGTCGGAGTAACACCAATGGTGTAAGCAACTTCTTTTAAAGAATATCGTTTTTCTAATCGAGTTTCCTTGAGTTTCTTTCCAATATTTTTAAGGAAATCATCAGTTATTTCCATGAAACAAAATAATTACTTGTTGTGTTTTTTTAAGAACTCTAACGGAACACTTTCGTAATCGCCAACAATACTTTTAAGAGAATCCCTTGTTAGAACAAGTTTTAACAACTCATTAGTAAAATATAACTCTTCGGGACCGAGCTTTTCTATGCGTTCAAAATTTTTAGCTAAAGTTGGGTTTTTTATTTGAGGTTTTTCTATTGGTTTTTCACCAAAAATAAGTTCGTCAATACTTATTTTGAGTGCTTGTGCCGCTTTAACCAATGTTTTTAAACTTGGGGTAACTCTGCCTGTTTCAACTTTGCTGTATTGATTAGGAATTACGTCCATTATTTCAGCAAGTTCTTTTTGAGAAAAACGTTGTTTTTCTCTCGCTTCTTTAAGGCGTTTGCCGACATTCTTCAAAACATCATCAGTTACTTTCATTTAACAAAAATAATCATTAAAATACTTTTATTAAAAAAAAATATACTAAAAATTCATTTAGATTATTCATAAATAATTATATTTGTCGTTTGAAGTAATTATATAAACATAATACACCTTAAAAGATTATTTAAGATTATTTAAGAGCAATATAAAAATGAAAATACCTGAAATTAAACAAAACCTGAGCTTAAACACAGTTTTAAGCCACTATAATCTCAAGCCAGACAATAACAATCGTCTTCATTGCCCCTGGCACGATGACAAAACACCGTCATTACAAATATATCCCAAAACAAACACATGGACTTGCTTCAGCTCCAAATGCAATGCCGGAAGTGGCGATGTAATTGATTTTATTATGAAATATGAGGTAATCAGCAAATATGAAGCAATACAAAAAGCAATAGCACTAATCCCTTTAGCTCAAAGCATAAAGCCAAAAACAGAAAGCGAACAAACACCGAATAATTTTACTGACAACGAACAACCGACAACCAACAACATCGCTACACGAACAGAAGTTTTAACAAAAGCATTTAATTATTTTAAGGCGGGTTTAAGTGGCAAAAGCAGGCAGACATTAGAATATATCGAAAGCAGGGGGCTTGATAAAACTAAGTTGGAAATCGGCTATAACTCCGGACAAATGCACCACAGAGAAAACCGTCAATATATCGAGAGTTATGTAAAATATCACATATTAGCAATCAGCGAAGCAAAAGGCAAAACGGAAAAATGCTATACTGTTTGGGCAAAATACTGTATAATCTTTGCCTTACGCAATAAACAAAACCAAATAACAGGACTGTACGGAAGAAGCACAATAAATAATAATGAAAACAAACACTTCTACCTGAAAGACCGTTCAGGGCTTTACCCAAGCTATCCCAAAGAAACAACAACAAAATTAATATTAACCGAAAGCATTATTGATGCAGCTACATTATTACAAATATCAGGCATTACAAAAGAATATGAAATACTCGCATGTTACGGAACAAACGGACTAACCGAAGAACACAAACAGGCAATAATCGAATTAAAGCACTTGCAGGAAATAATTTTTGCTTTTGACAATGACGAAGCAGGAAGCAAAGCAGTAGAGAAATATACACAAGAGTTAAAAATTATAAATGAAAATTTAAAAATCAGCAAAATAGAATTACCCTGCAAAGATGTAAACGAAACTTTTATAAGCCACGAACCCACAGTATTTATGCACCTTTTAGAACAACGAAAGATTTTGTTTTCAGATGAAAAAACAAATAAAAAAGAAAAATCACAAACCGGTTCGCCTTCAAATCAGCACCACATAGCCACTTCCCCACTTCCAAAATTTAACGCAACTAATCACGAAGCATTAACTTACGAAACAACCGAGCTGCATGTAACAGTTCTCGGAGGCATAAGAATAAGCGGACTGGAACGAATGAAAGTAACTCTGAAAATACAAATCAAAAACAGTCATTATGACCCGTTGCGACAATACTTAGACCTTTACAATAACGAACAACTTACCCGACTAATCCGCACAGTAAACGAACAATTTGAAGTAAAAACCGAAACCATACGGCAAGCAGCGTTGGGATTAATAGAAGAACTTGAACATTATCGTATTAGTCGAATCAGCTTATTGCAACCATTACAGCCCAAAGCCCCTGAATTATCGCCACGAGATATGACAGAAGGCGAAAACTATTTATTAAATCCCAAACTTATGCGTAGCACAATGGAGGACTTGGGAAAGACAGGAATAGTAGGCGAACAGCACAACCGGGCAATAATGTATCTTGTATTTTTAAGTCGCATTACAGAAGAACCATTGCATATAATATCATTCGGAGCAAGCGGTTCAGGCAAAACACACTTACAGGAAAAAATAGGAATACTTTTACCCGAACAGGATAAACTTGAAATAACTACGCTTAGCGGAAATGCTCTGTATTATTTTAAACATGATGAAATAAGACACAAAGTTTTATTAATCGAAGATATGGACGGAGCGCAGGAAGTGCTTTATCCGCTTAGAGAACTGCAAACAAAACAAAAAATAACAAAAACGGTAAGTTTAAAAGACAGTCAGAACAACATAAAAACAATAACATTCACAGTTCACGGACCGGTATGTATAGCAGGTTGCACAACCAAAATAAGAGTTTATGAAGACAACGCCAACCGCAGTTTGCTTATTTACATTGACAGCAGCAGGGAACAAGACGAAAGAATTATGACTTACCAACGTGATGAATCCGCAGGAAAAATAAACAAAGCAGAAGAAAAAAAATATCAGTTGTTGCTTCGCAATGTACAGCAAATGCTCAAGCCGCTCAAGGTTGTTAATCCTTATGCACCACACTTGAAAATACCGCCGGGAGTGTTTAAGAAAAGACGAAGCAACTGGTTATATCTACGCTTTATAGAAATCATAACTCTGTACCATCAGTACCAACGAGAACAGAAAACAAATAATGAAACAGGCGAAATATATATCGAAACCACATTAGAAGATATTGCATGGGCAAATAAATTACTTAAAAATGTTTTACTCCGAAAAGCCGATGAATTAAGCGAGCCGGCACGTAACTTTTTTGAATACCTTAAAAAATGGCTGAAAGAAAATAAAATGGAGCAGTTTAAAAACAAAGACATCAGAGACGGATTGCAGGTAACAGCATCGTGCCTAAAACGATACCTGCCGGAACTGCTTAACTGCGGACATATAAAAATTACATCAGGCAACAAAACAAAGGGATACACTTACGAAATTACAAGTTATGAAGAATACGAAAAACTTAAAAACAGCATAAATAATCTGCTCGACAATTTACTTGATGAATTAAAAAAGAAAGAAGAAAAAAATAAAAATACAGTGGTTTGCTTGGTTTAACGTGGTTTATTAATAAAAACGAGCCATTGAAAACATTTACAGTCGTGTTTTTAACGGCTGTGGTTCGGAAAAAAATAAAAAAGGTGTGTTATGAAAAGTATGGAATTAAATCATAAAGATTTTATACGGCTTGAATATGGCTTTAGGGAATGGTTAAGTTTACTCGGTTATGCAGGAACAAGTGTATATGGAATACCTAATTCCATTCGTGAATTTTTAGCATGGCTTGAACAAAACAGAATTTTTGATATAAATAACATTACATCTGACCATGTAAACGAATATTTTGAAACACTCCGGCACAGAATAAACACACGCAGAGAAGGCGGATTAAGTAACAGCTATCTGAATAAGCACTCGCAGGCATTAAAACGCTTCAGCACCTACTTACGTGAAACATCAGGAAACGGTTTTTCGGTAGAAATAAAAACAATAAAACAGGAACGGAATATTAAAGATGTACTTACCATAAAAGAAGTGCAGCTTCTTTTTGATGCAACCAATGATACCGCTTTAGGATTAAGGGACAGAGTAATGTTAAGCATTTATTATGGTTGTGGATTAAGAAGAAACGAAGGAATACAAATGGATACAGACGATATACTTTTCGACCGCAAACTTCTTTATATCCGGAAAGGAAAAAATTATACAGAACGCTATGTGCCGGTAAGAGAGAAAATCATCAAATATATTGCCGATTATATCAATAGCGGAAGGACTGCATTAATAAGAGAAAGCCATTCAGGTAATGCTTTTCTGCTTAGTGAAAGAGGAGAACGCATAAACGGACAGAGTTTGTTACTTCGCTTAAAACAACTGAAAGAAGCCACAGGCGATACTGAACTGATGCAAAAGAATATCGGGTTACATTCCTTACGCCACAGCATAGCCACACATCTACTTATGCAGGGCATGAAATTAGAACGCATTGCACAATTTTTAGGACATAAAAGTTTAGAAAGCACCCAAGTTTATGCTCACACAGCAGCAGAACTTGAAGGGAAATAAAAATTATTAATATTATGGACTTTAGAAAATATCTTGAAAAGCAGCAGTACTCAACAAATACCATAGAAAGTTATTTAAAAGCATCCGATAAATTTTTGGAATGGCTCAAAGAAGAAGGCATTAAGCCACACGAAGCACGATACAACGATATGCTTGCATTTATAAGGCATGAAACTAATGCAGGACAAACCAAGCGACAAATAAACGCATATCTGACAGTAATAAGGCACTATTTTAATTATCTTATCAAAATAGGCAAAGCAAAAGATAATGTAGCTGCAAATCTTTATATACAGGGAGTATCAAGAAGAATACCGCATGACTTACTTGATGAAGAAACTTTGAAAAACATTTATGAAAAATATCCGGTGAAAGGATTTATCGGAAAACGAAACAGAGCTATTTTAGGAATGATGGTATATCAGGGATTAACCACCGAAGAATTAGCTAAACTTGAATTAGAGCATATACAAATTAAAGAGGGGAAAATTTATGTTCCCGGAAGCAGAAGAAGTAACAGTCGTATTTTACCTCTTGCAGCTCAACAAGTCATGGAACTGCACGATTACATTAATAAAACACGCCTTTTAATACTTGAAATAACAGAAAAAGAAAACAACAAACTTTTTACATCAATAGGAGTTAGTGGGCGTTTTCACAATATAATGGATAAGTTGCTTAAAAATGTGCGAAAATATATACCGGAACTTAAATCGGCTAAGCAAATACGAATGAGTGTAATTACTTACTGGCTTGAAAAATTTAATTTAAGAGAAGTGCAATACATGGCAGGACACCGTTACGTAAGCAGTACGGAACGCTATCAACTTACAAATCTTGATGACCTGCAGAACGATTTAAACGAATACCACCCTTTATAATATCTTTTTTTTGTTAAAACATCAGTGTTTACTGTTATAGTAAGCATTTATTGTTATTGTATTTTTTTCTTTCAACTGAAAAAACAACTGAAAAAAAATAAAGTAAAATCTTTGGTATGAAAGATAAAATATGTATTTTTGAAATAACAAATGAATAAAACAAAATACACATATTACCCCGAAAACACGCTAATAAACAGCCAATCCGAAGAATATCGTACATATTTTTTAGGTATGGAACATAAACACGAAGCTACTACGAACACCCGCAAGAATTATTATACCTTCGGTATGCTGATGCCCGGGAGGAACTTTAACACCACAACCTACAGGTACGGTTTCAATGGCAAAGAGAAGGATGACGAGCTAAAGGCTAGTGGCAATAGTTATGATT